>JBBQGR010000102.1:0-7840 GCA_038323185.1 Phycisphaerales bacterium
GGCCACCAGCGGCGCAGGGTGCAAGCCCGGCGGCAAGAAAGCGACTCACGCCGCCGCGCGCACGGTCTCGCTCGGCGTGCTGCCCGACGCGGTCACCAAGCCCAAGAAGCCTCCCGGCTGGGGCGCAACACGCATGGGACGCTGGCGCGCCATCGTCCTCATCACGGTCAACCTCATCATCGCGGCCCACATCGTTCAGTGGGTCATCACCGGCTTCACTGTCACGCCCGTGGAGCCCAGCGAGTCGATGTACGCGCTCGAACTGGGGCAGGTCAACGCGGGCTTCATCTTCTTCATCGCCGCGCTCGTCTCGACCGTTATCTTCGGCCGCTTCTTCTGCGGCTGGGGTTGCCATGTCGTCGCGTTGCAGGATCTCTGCGCCCACTGGATGCACAAGCTCGGCGTGCGCCCCAAGCCCTTCCGCACGCGGCTTCTGCTGTACGTGCCGCTGCTGCTCGCGCTCTACATGTTCGTTCTTCCCACCTTCAACCGGATGTTGCTCGGCCCCGCGCTCGAGGCGGCTGGCGTCGGCTGGCCCGGGTGGCTCTCGCTTCTTGTCGGTGAGCTTCGCCCCTTCCCGGGCTTTGACAACCGCCTCATGACCGAGGACTTCTGGAAGACCTTCCCGGCGTGGTACGTCGCGATTCCCTTCCTCGTCGTCTGCGGCTTTGCCACCGTCTACTTCCTCGGCAGCAAGGGCTTCTGCACCTACGGCTGCCCGTACGGCGGCTTCTTCGCACCCTTGGACAAGATCTCCATCGGGCGCATTGTCGTGAGCGATGCCTGCGAGGGGTGCGGCCACTGCACGGCCACCTGCACCAGCAACGTGCGGGTCCATCAAGAGGTTCGCGACTTCGGTATGGTCGTTGACCCGGGCTGCATGAAGTGCCTCGACTGCGTCAGCGTCTGCCCGAACAATGCCCTCTCGTTCCAGTTCGCCGCGCCCGCGATCTTCGCCAAGCCACGGACGGAAGAGGCCAAGGCCGCGGCGAAGGCGCCCTCATCTACCGCTTCTCGCCGCCCGGAGTACGACGTCTCTCGCGCCGCCGAAGTAGTGCTCTTCATCGCGCTGGTCGTTCTCACGCTCTGCTTCCGCGGCATGTTCGGGCAGGTGCCCCTCCTCATGGCCGTCGCGCTTGGTGGCATCGGCGCGTTCCTCCTCTGGAAGCTCTGGCAACTCGCCTTCGAGCCGCACTCGCGCCTCCAGAACCTCCAGCTCAAGCACGCCGGCCGCATCAAGCGTGCCGGATGGATCACGATCCTCATTGGAGTTCCATTCCTGGCCGCGGGCGTTTGGGGCGGTGTCGTCCGCATCATCGCGTATCTGGGCGACTTCGAGGATCACAAACTCACCCTGACCCTCGAGCGCGTCTTCGCTCCCGGCTACATCCCCTCGGACCAGCACAAGGCCATCGCGCTCCGCGCCATCGCCCTCAAGGAACTCGCCAGCTCACGCACCGAACCCGGCAACACCAGCGGCATCGGCTGGCCGCAAGGTCCCTCCACTTGGGTCCGCTTCGCCTGGCTGCGCGCCGTCGCGGGCGACCTCCCCGGCGCCGAGCGCGAACTCCGGCGCGCCATCGACGCTGTCACACCCAGCGACGAGTGGGTCAGTGGCCTCGCCGATGTGATGCGCCTCCAAGGCCGCAGCCAGGCCGACATCCGCGCGATGTACGCCGCGCTCGTCGAGAAGCATCCCGACCGCCACAGCCTGCGAGCCACGCTCGCAACCCGGCTCACCGAGGCTGGCAAGTCCAGCGAAGCAACGGTCGCGGCACGCCACGTGCTCGGTTTCAACGCACGCCCGCGCCCAACGCCGCAGGACATCGCGGCCGCCAGCAGCGTCCTCCTCCAACTCGGAATGGTCGATGAGGCCGTGCGTTATCTGGATGAGTGGATCGCGCGAACCAACGCCGCGCCGCTGCACCTCTTGAAGGCCCGCGTCCTCGCGAGCCAGAACAAGCCCGCGCAGGCAGTGACGCAGGCCAAGATCATCCTCGACACCGCCGACGCGACCGATGCCCACGCCGGCGAGATCATCGCCGCGGCGAACCTCATCGCACAACTCGGCGAACCCGACCCAGCCCTCACCGCCCTCAACCGGCTCGCGGACACTCGCAAGATCGGGTTTCATCAGATCCGCCTCGCCCGCGCTCAGATGCTCGCCCAACTCGGCCGCGGCCCCGAGGCGATCCTCGACGCACGGGCCCTTCTCGAAACCACGCGCCTCCCACTTCCCGAGCCCGGCGAGGTCGCGAGCGCCGCCGAACTCCTGATCGCGCAGGAGCAGACCGCCGCGGCCCTCCCACTTCTCGAACGCTGGACCACGCGCTGGCCACAGGCCATCTTCCCAAGAGTCGCCAAAGCCCGCGCCACATTCTTCAGCGGCAAGCCCGACGACGCCATCAAGCAAATGCAGGCGACCATCCAACTCGATCCCACCAGCCCGCTCCTTTGGTCGCTCCTCGCCGAACTCCTAGAAGCCGCGGGCAAGACCCAAGAAGCCCAGGCTGCGGCCCAAAAATCAGCCCAGTTTGCGGGCCAGCCGTCACAACCCGCCCAGCCTCGCTGACCCAACCAACGCCACAAACCCAACCCGCATCAACTGGAACACGTCCCCCGACCCTGCTATCCTCTGGGTCCAGTTCGGGCGATTAGCGCAGTTGACCAGCGCCCCGAGCACCTAACCACAAGTAAAGACAAGGACTTACGAAACGCGGCTCCGGCCGTGGTAGCGCCATTGGTAGCGCCCGCGCTCCCGAATCCAGAACTGGCCGACTTGATCGCTCTTTGGCCGCGACTCTCAACGGTTGCGCAGCAGTCCATCGCGAGCCTGATTCGCGAAGCCGTGCGGCGGTGAGGCCGCAGGTCGGCGGCGACGGCTCTCGACTCCGACCAGACTCGTCCCCAAAAACAAAAAACTCCCTCTGGAGGGAGTCAGGGGGCGCGATCCGGCAAGCCGGGGCGGAGCCCCTCGCGATTTCCTTTACCGTGACAAGACGGAAAGGACCGCTCAGATACACTGCTTGCAATATAGTGCACACTCGTGCAGAGATCAACTCTTCTGGGGGATTCAAGTGCAGAAGCCCAACGTCGCTCTCGATCCGTACATCCTCGGCCTTGATATCGGAGTCGCTTCGGTCGGCTGGAGCCGGATCGCCTGCGATCCCGCCGACGCGTTCAAGCCCGCCAGCCTGCTTGGTGCGGGCGCACACCTCTTCGAGCCCGGCACCGAGGGCAGCGTCGCCGACATCGACAAGGGCAAGGACTCGCCGCGGAACCTCCAACGCAGAATAGCACGCCTCATGCGTCGGCAGATCTGGCGGCGTGCCCGACGAAAGCGCGTCCTGCTACAGACCTTGATCCGGATCGGGCTCCTGCCAAAGCCAGAGACACTCGGCCTCGATGCTGCGACCGATCTCCGCCGCCCGCTCGATATTGACGCGTACATGAAGCACGTCGATGCGCAACTGGTCGAGCGCTGGATGGCCGTCCGAAAGGCGCTCGGCGCTGGAGGCCACGCCGACCAGCAGCGCCTCTGCTACCTCTTGCGCGAGGCCGCGGCATCCCGCAAAGTCGAGAAGATCGAGCTCGGCCGCGCGCTCTACCACCTCGCCCAGCGCCGCGGATTTCTCTCCAATCGCCGCGCCGATGCCGGTCGCAAGGACGACGACACCGGCAAGGTCAAGTCCGCGATCAGCGAGCTGGCGCAGAAGATGGAAGCCTTCGCCGCCTCCGGCGGCGTCCCGACGCTCGGTGCCTACCTCGCCTCACTCGATCCAGACCAGCAACGCCTCCGCGGCCGATGGACCGCGCGAACCATGTACCTAGAAGAGTTCGAGCTCATCTGGAAGACCCAAACTACGGCCCACGGACTGACCGAACCGGACAAGCGAGACGTTCACCGGGCCATCTTCTACCAGCGGCCTCTCAAGAGCCAGGCGGGGATGATCGGTCACTGCACGCTGATCCCCTCGCTCAAGCGCTGCCCGCTTGCGCACCGGATCAACCAGCGATTCCGGCTCCTCCAAGCGGTGAACCACCTTCAGATTGCGCCATCGAGCCAACCCCCGCGCATCCTGACACTCAAAGAGCGTGAGACGCTCCTCGCGGCCCTCGAACGCGAGGGCGACCTGACCTTCGCACGCGTTCGCACGCTCCTGAGCCTCAAGCGCGGAACCGAGTTCAACCTCGAACGCGGCGACGAGAAGCGGATCATCGGCAACCGCAGCGACGCCAAGCTCCGCGCGATCTTCGGAGATCGCTTTGACTCCTTCGGCGACGGAGATCGGGACCGAATGGTCGAGGATCTTCGATCCTTCCGCGAGGCTGAGGCGCTCAAGCGCCGCGGGCAGCGCCGCTGGGGTCTCACGCCCGAGCAAGCCGCAGCCTTCGCGGCGCTCGACTTGGAAGATGGGTACGCATCACTCTCCCTCGCCGCGATTCGTCGCCTGCTTCCCGGCATGGAAAGAGGACTTCCATACGCGGTCGCTCGCCGGGAGGAGTTCCCGGAGTCCTTCCGATCGGTCGAGCCCAAGGACTCTCTCCCTCCAGCGATTGCGGCCCTCGCCGACCTGCGTAATCCGGCCGTGGCTCGCGCCCTGACCGAGGTCCGCAAGCTCATCAATGAAGCGACCCGTCGCTTCGGCAAGCCCGCGCTCATCCGCGTCGAACTCGCCCGCGAAATCAAAAACCCGCGCGGCGTCCGCGAGAAGCTCACCCGGCAGATGCGCGACCGCGAGAAGCAGCGCGCGAGCTTTGCCGCGGCGATCGAGAAGGAGGTTGGAATCACCAACCCCTCGCGCGACGACATCGCCAAGTGGCTTCTGGCCGAAGAGTGCGGCTGGACCTGCCCCTACACCGGCAAGCCGATCTCCCCCACCACCCTCCTTAGCAGACACCCGCAGTTCGATATCGAGCACATCTGGCCCAAGTCACGCTCGCTCGACGACAGCCTCGCGAACAAGACCCTCTGCTACCACGAAGAGAACCGCGCCCGCAAGCGTGGCATGACCCCCTTCGAGGCATACAGCGCCGATCCAGCCCGATGGGAAGAGATCATCGCCCGCGTCCGCGCCTTCAAGGGCGACCTCTTCACCCGTGCGAAGAAGCTCGCGAAATTCCAGGAGCCCTCGCCAGACTTCGAGGGGTTCACCAACCGGCATCTCTCCGACACGCGCTTCATCGCCCGCGCCGCAGCGGACTATCTCGGCCTCCTCTACGGCGGCCGAATCGAGCACGGCAGCGACCCCACCGCTCCCGGCATCCAGCGCGTGCAAGTCACGTCCGGCGGCCTCACCGCATGGCTCCGCAGCGGCTGGGGGATCGCGTCACTCCTGGGCGACACGGGCGAGAAGAACCGTGCCGACCACCGCCATCACGCCATCGATGCCATCGTCGTGGCCCTCTCGGACTCGCGCGCCGTGCAGACCCTCGCTCGCGCCGCAACCGAAGCCGACCGACACGGAAAGCGTCGAGCCTTCGAGCACATCGAGGAGCCCTGGCCCGGCTTCCGCGATACGGTCGCGCAGGCTATCGAGCGGATCGTCGTCTCACACCGCCAGAGCCGCAAGGTGTCGGGGCCTCTCCACGACCAGAGCATCTACAGCAAGCCCTTCGCCGCGAAGAACGCCAAGGGCCAAGCGACGCAGGTTCACCGCATCCGCAAGGAACTTCACAAGCTCACGCCTGCCGAGATCCGCGACGACAAGATCATCGATCCTCGCGCCCGCGCCGCCATCCGTGCCAAGCTCCTGGCGTTGGGCAAACCCAGCCCCTCGCCGCAGGACATCGCCAAGCTCTTCGGCGATCCCGCCAACGCGCCCACCCTGCCCGGCCACGCAGGAACAACCCTCCGACTTCGAACGGTCCGGGTGCTGGCGGATGCGGGTCGCAGCATCGGCAGCGCCGATCACGGAACGAAGCGTTGGATCTCACCATCGAGCAACCACCACAGCGTGATCGTCGAGGTCCGCGACGCCAAGGGACGCACCCGATGGGAGGATCGTCCCGTCACGCTTCTGGACGCCTATGGGCGATTGTCCAAGAAACTTCCGATCGTCGATCGCGCCGTCGCGACGGGCGAACGGTTCCTCTTCTCTCTTTCGCCGGGTGAGTTCGTCGAGATCGACCTGCCCAGCGACGCCACGAAGCGGGCAATCTACCGAATCGCTTCGATCTCTGAGGGGGACAACGAGCTTCGCCTCCACCGCGACGGCCGGACATCCGATCAACTCAAGATGGAGAAGGGGCGTGTGCGCGTCTCGGGCGACAAGCTCCGAATTCTGAGGGCTCGAAAGGTTAGGGTGACGTACCTCGGCGAGGTGCTCAATGCAGGAGGCTGACGACACGATGGACCTCTCGGCGCGGCGTCTCTACGCCGATGGGGATCGTGTCATCGAGTTCTCGCAAGGACCGGCCTATCTCTCTCTCCGCGACGGTCAAATCCTGATCCGGCGCGACGGCCTTCCCGACATGACCACCCCCGTTGATGAGGCCGCAGTAGTCGTCCTCTCCTCGCGCCGCGTCACGTGCACCGTCCCTGTCCTCGACGCGCTGGTCAGCGCGGGCTGCGCCGTGCTGATCTGCGACGAGGCCATGAAGCCCAGCGGCCTCATGCTCCCGCTCGCGGGCCACTTCCAGCAAACCCGGCGCATGATCGCTCAGGCCACCGCCAAAGTCCCGCTCAAGAAGCAGATCTGGCGGCAGATCGTCGTCGCCAAGGTCCGCGCCCAAGCCGCCAACCTTTTGATTCACCGCGGCACCGACGGCGGGCTCAACGCGCTCGCCGCCACCGTCCGCTCGGGCGATCCCATGAACATCGAGGCACAGGCCGCCCAGCGCTACTGGCCGCTTCTCTTCAACGATCCAGACTTCCTTCGCCGCCGCGACGCTCCAGACCAGAATCGCATGCTCAACTTCGGCTACGCGGTCTTGCGCGCCGCGGTGGGAAGGGCGCTGGTGGTCTCGGGCCTTCACCCCTCGCTCGGCGTTCACCACCACGGACGTACGAACCCGTTCTGCCTCGCCGATGATCTCATGGAGCCATATCGGCCACTGATCGACGGCGTGGTCGCAGAGATCACCGGCGAGTGGGGGGCAGACGTAGCCCTCGATCCGACGATCAAGGGTCGCATCATCGGCACACTCCACGAACGCCTCACCGACTCGCGCAACGGCACGATCGAAACTCGCACCACCTTCGAGTGGATCTCACGCTCTGCGGCATCGCTGGCCCGGACCCTCTGCCGCGAGCGCAAGGACGAACGCCTCTTCTTCCCAACTGGACTCACCAACTCATGAGACGCCGACGAAACCGCCGCACTCGGGAGAAGATTCCCGAGCACCCCGACCCAGATGGAAAGGATCGTCCCGACTTCTCCGGATATCGAAGCATGTGGATTTTCGCCATGTTCGACCTGCCCGTGACGGATAAGGTGGCGCGGAAGCGTTACGCCAGATTCCGAAAGGCGCTCCTGCGCCGAGGCTTCTCGATGCTTCAGTTCTCTGTCTATGCCCGGCATTGCGCAAGCGAGGACTCGGCGGACAACATGCGGCGAGACGTTCAGAAGGTGCTGCCCCCGCACGGTCAGGTGCGGTTGCTTGGTGTCACGGATCGTCAATTTGGAAAGATGGAGGTCTTCTTTGGCAAAAAACGAGCCCAGACCGAGGATCCCCCGGCTCAGTACATGCTCTTTTGACGCCGCGCCCCGCTCGCAAGCCATGACCGCGCATGGCATTGCAAGAGGGGTAGTGTATCCGAGCGGCCCTTCCCGGCAGGCCACGGCTAGTGCTTGTGAGCGAATCGGTGGCGATGCAGTGTATCCGAGCGGCCCTTCCC
>JBBQGR010000103.1:0-7805 GCA_038323185.1 Phycisphaerales bacterium
CGTGTGCGCCCAGCGCGGGCTAAAGTCGCCGACTCCAGCCGGAGTGGCGGAATTGGCAGACGCGACGGATTCAAAATCCGTTACCCCTTAAAGGTGTGTGGGTTCAAGTCCCTCCTCCGGCATTCTCGCGGCTCTCGCCGCGACAACGAAGGCGATAAAGCGAAAAGCGAAAATCAGAGTCTCGCACGCAACACGGAGCGCCTTCGCCTTGACTGCCTCGCTGCATCGCTTCCCCCTTTCGCTTTTCGCTTTCCCTTCGTGTACCCTCGCCGCTCATGCGAATCTTGTTGGTCAACTGGGCCCCGATCGCACCCGGCACGCTGGATGGTGGCGGCGTGAACGGCTACAGCCAGCAGCTCGCGCTCGAGCTTGTCTCGCGCGGGCACGAGGTCGCGTGGCTCTCTTCCGGCTGGACGTACGTTGCCGACTCCGACGGCGCGCTCGGCCCCGTGCAAGCGCGACGCATGCCCGACTGGCGCGGCGTCATGGTCTTTGACGTCATAAACAGCCCCGTCATCGCCCCCGGGCCCGTGCAACACAAGGTTCCTCTCGCCGAGGTGGAGTCGCCCGCGCTCGAGGCCGAAGTCGGGCGCCTTGCGGCGCTGCTTCGTTCGGATGTCGTTCACTTCCAGAACATCGAGGGGCTCTCGGCCGGGTGCGTCCGTGTGATGCGCGAGTCTGGCGCGGCGGTCGTCTTCTCGCTCCACAACTACCACACGATCTGCCCGCAGGTGTATCTGATGCAGCCCTCGCCAAACGGCCGCGTCGCGTGCCGCAGCTTCGAGGGCGGGCGAGCCTGCGAGAGGTGCATCAAAGAGCCGCACCCGCGCGACGAATCCATCCGGCGCGGCAAGGAACATCCGCTCGCGGTGCTTGCAGCGCGCGAGTTTCGCGAGGCGTCCGACGCCGCGGCTCGCGCGCCCGTGGCCCCCGCGCGCGAGGGGCTACTCGAGCGCGTCGGGCTGCGCAGCGTGCCGCCGCCGGTGGTGGTGCAGACGCCGGTTGTGTCGCACCTGCTCGGGCGCGGCATCGCGGTTGATTGCGATGTCGTGCGCGAGAGCGGCAACGGATCGCCGCAAGAGCCGCTTGGTCGCGTCGTCTCGCTCGATCAGCACCAGCCTGAGTGGGCACCGCTCGACAACGAGCCAACACGCGACGACTCGGGAAGCGTGAACGACTTCGGCACGCGCCGCGCCGCGATGGTCGCGATGCTCTCCTCGTGCGACGTGGTGCTCGGCGTCTCAAAGTTCGTCAGCGCGAAGTTCGCGGCGCTCGGCGTGAAGCCGGAGGCAATCGCAACGCTCACGATCGGGACGCGCATGGCCGAGCTCGCGGCGGCAGCGCCCGAACTGACGCTGGGGCCGCCGGTCTTTGACGCCGCTCGCCCGCGGCCGCTTCGCGTCGTCTTCCTCGGCTATCACAACTACTACAAGGGCCTGCACGTGCTGGCCGACGCGCTGGAACTGATGGATGCCTCATCGCTCGCGCGGATCGAGCTGCGTGTGCACGCCAAGGCCGTGGAGTCCTTCGAGTGGCGCCTTGAGCGCCTCCGGGGACGCCTCGCGGGCCTCATCATCACGCGCGGGTACGAGTATTGCGATGTGCCGAGCCTCCTGTCTGGAGTGGATGTCGGCGTTGTGCCCAGCGTCTGGTGGGACAACGGCCCGCAGACCGTCATGGAGATGCTCGCGATGCGTGTGCCCGTCCTTGGTGCTGCCCTCGGAGGCGTGCCCGACCTTGTGGAGCACGGTGTCAACGGCCTGCTGCACCGGGGCAACGACCGAGCGCAGCTCGCGTCGCAATTGGCCGAGCTCGCCTCTGATCTCGCGCGCGTTGCGACCCTCCGCGCAGGGATCTCAAGCGTCAAGACCATGCGGTCGCACGCGGTCGAGATCGAGTCTGTGTACGCTGGTGCCGTGCGGGCACGGGCGGTCCGGGCCTAGCACGCGGAGGCATCGCGCCCGATCATGCCCAAGCGTCGCATCGTGGTACTCGGTTGGGCCTGGCTCCCCTTCCAGCACATGGAAGGGACGGGTTACAACCTGGTCGCATCGGAACTCTGTGCCGCGCTCGCGTCGCGCGGGCATGAGGTCACGTACTTGCGCTCGGGCCACACGTACTCCCTCCGCCGCAGCATGCGCATCGAGCGCGGCGAGGTCTGGCGCGGCGTTCCATGCCACGATCTCATCAACGCGCCGATCGTCGCGCCCGCTCACTTTGGCTTTCGCGCGCCGGGCGTGCAATGCTCGCACGCCGAGCACACAGCGATGGTCGTCGCATTCGTCAAACGAGCGAGCGCCGAGATCGTCCACATCCACTCGCTCGAGGGCTTCGCTCTTGAGGTCGTCGCGGCCCTTCGCGCCGCGAGAATCGCCGTCGTCGTCACGCCTCACAACTACTACGCGCTCTGTCCGCAGGTGGACCTCATGTCTCGCGAGCGAGAGACGTGCCTGGACTATGAGGGCGGCCTTCGCTGCGAAGGGTGCATCGATCGCCCACCGGCAAGCGATGAGATCGCGCGTCGCCGCTCGCGCCACAGCGTTGATCGCACGCTGGGTCCAAAGTTCGGCATGACGATGAAGACCGCGATGCTCCGCATCGGCGCACGCGCAGGGCTTCGCAGCGCACGGGAAGACACATCGCCGCACGCGCTGGTCACGGAGCCGCCGCCGATGCCCATCTCCGATCCCGCCACCACCGACCGCCTCATCGCCAATCGCGACGTGCATCTCGCGTGTGTGAATGAGTATGGCCAACGTCGCGCCGCGGGCGTCGCGGCACTCAACGCCGCCTCGCTTGTTCTGTGTCCGAGCCGCGTGCTGCTAGAGATCCATGCATCGATGGGCGTCTCGCGTGATCGCCTCGTGCATGTGCCGCTCGGCCTGCCGCACATCGACGCGATGCGCCGAGCCGCGGAGAATTCCGCGTTCGTAGACCGCGTCCCTTGGAGCCACGATCAGGCCTCGCGACCGCTTCGAATGAACTACTACGGGAGCACCAAGCCGAACAAGGGCCTGGGCACGCTCGTTCGCGCCATCACATCGCTTCCCGCGGCTGTCCTGTCGCGCTGCCACTTTGATCTCTTCGCTCCCGGCGATGCGGCGGAAGTCGGCGCGATGCGAGCCAAGATCGAGTTGCACACACACGCGCAGGTCCGATGGTTCGGTTCGTACGAGCCCCGAGACCTCGCCGCGAGCGTCGGCACGTACGAGGTGGGCCTGCTCCCAAACATGGGCCTTGAGAACTCGCCGCTGGTCCTCCTGGAGTATCTCGCGGCGGGCGCGTGGGTCATCGCCTCTGATCTTGGCGCCTCGCGCGAATGGGTGAAGCCCGGCGAGAACGGAACGCTGGTTCCTGCTGGCGACTCCGCCGCGCTCGCCCACGCCATCGCTGGAGTGGTCGAAGGGCGCGTCGCGCTGCCGCCCGTCCGGCGTGTGCACGCATCGACCCCATTCGTGCGGAGCGCCGAGTACGTGGCCGATGTCGAGGCTCGCCACGAGGCGGTCCTTGAGTCCCCACGCACCTGAACCCGGGCCACAATTCGTCCCCCCGCCCGGGCGGTACGCTTGTGGGTCGAGGTGTTCGGACTGGTGCAAGGAGCGTGCCCGTGAAGCAGCATCGCAGCGTCGTGTCCCTCTCGGATCAGTTTCGCGCTTTGGTCTCGTCCGCGGTTTGGAATGCTTCGGCCGCTGCGCTGGTGATCGCCGCGAGCGGCGCGTGCGGGTCCGCCGCCGGAGCGGACGAAGGCATGTGGCTCCTCAACCAGGCTCCCGCCGCGGCCCTCACGCAGCGGCACGCCTTCGAGCCCAGCCCCGAGTGGCTCACGCACGTTCAGCGGTCTGCGGTTCGGTATGGCGGCGGCGGCTCGGCCTCGCTCGTCTCCGCCGACGGCCTGGTCCTTACCAACCACCATGTCGCCCTCGACGGCATCGAGAAGCTCTCTACCGGCGAGCGCAACCTCGTGCGCGACGGCTTCGTCGCCAAGACGCGCGAGGAGGAGCTCGCCATCCCCGGCGCCGAGTGCTCGATCCTCTGGCAGATCAAGGACGTCACCGACCGCGTCCGCGGCGCCGCGAAGTCCGGCCTCGATCCCGCGGCGGCGGAGGCCGCCCGGCGCGCCGAGATCTCTGCCATCGAGGCCGAGGCCCGCGAGCGACTGGGCCTCGCGCGCTGCGAAGTCGTCACGCTCTACGGTGGTGCCCGCTTCCACCTCTACGCCAGCAAGCGATTCACCGACGTCCGACTCGTGTGGGCCCCGGAGGACCAGATCGGCTCCTTCGGCGGCGACCACGACAACTTCGAGTATCCACGCTTCGCCATTGACGCCTCCCTCGTCCGGCTCTACGAGAACGGCCAGCCCTACAAACCCGAGCACTTCCTGAAGTGGAACACGCAGGGTTCCAAGGAAGGCGACCTGGTCTTCGTCGTCGGCCACCCGGGCCGCACGTCCCGCCTCTTCACCCCCTCGCACGTGGCTTTCCTGCGCGATGTCGAGCTGCCCGGACGCCTCGCTGGCACCTACCGCTCCGAGGTGCGCGACCTCATCTTCGCCAACCGCTCGCAGGAGAACGAGCGCCTGATGCAGGGCGAGCTCTCCGGCGTACAGAACGGGCGCAAGTTCATGATGCACCTCCTCGGCAACCTGCAGGACCCCGTTCTCATGGAGCGCAAGCGGGCCGACGCCGCGTCGCTCGAGGCCGGGGCCTCCGAGGCCACGCGTGCGGCCCTCCACGCCGCGAACGCCCAAGTCGATGCCTCGCTCAAGGAGTTCCGCGAGATCTACCCCGCCTGGAGCGCGATGAACCCACGCTCGGACCTCTTCGCGATCGCCTTGGGAATCGATCGCATGACCACCGAACTCGCCAAGCCCTCCGGCGAGCGGTTGCGCGAGTATCGCGACGCGGTCCTCCCCTCCGCGCGCCTCCGCCTCCTCTCCCCCGCGCCCCTCGATGCGGGCGTCGAGTCACACCTCATCGAGCTGCAACTCTCCCTCCTTGCCGAGCGTCTTGGCGGCGATGATCCCACCGTTCGGCGAATGCTCGCGGGTAAGCCTCCGCGCGATCGCGCCCGTGAGGTCGTCGCGGGCACGCGTCTCATGACGGTGGCCGCGCGAGAAGCGCTGCTGGAGGGTGGGCCCGCCGCCGTCGCAGCCTCGGACGACCCGGCTATCGTGCTCGCACGCCACCTCAACGCCGCGTGGCGCCCGCTCCGTGATCGCTTCGACGCCAGGGTTGAGGCCCCGCAGCGCGCCGCCTACGCCGCCATCGCCGACGCCCGCTTCGATGTCCTGGGCGAGTGGGTCTATCCCGACGCCACCGGCACGCTTCGCCTCTCCTTTGGCACCATCCGCGGCTACCAGAATCCCGGCGAGCCCGCGGCCCCCGCCTTCACCACGCTCGGCGGCCTTTTCGCACGCAGCGAAGAAAAGGGCGCTCGCCCGCCCTTCGACCTGCCACCACGATGGCTCGAGCGGCGCGACAAGATCGACCCCACCACGCCGCTGAACCTCGTCTGCGATGCGGACATCATCGGAGGCAACTCCGGCTCGCCGCTCGTCGACCGCGAGGGCCGCCTCGTCGGACTCATCTTCGACGGCAATCTTGAGTTCATGGCCACCGACGTCGTCTACCCCGGAGGCAACGGCCGCGCCCTCGCCGTGGACTCGAGAGCCATCACGCACGTCCTCCGAACCATCTACGACGCTCCACACCTGGCCGATGAGCTCGAAGCGGGCGGGAAGTAGCGCGGCCCCGGGGAGCACGGCCATCACGTGGGTGGTTGGATCGGCACCTACGACTGAGTGGTGCGAATCGCCGCTGAAACTCCGGCGTTCTGGGTACCTCTTCGCTCCGCGAAGAGCTTCACCATCCTTCCCTCGCTCTGGAGTGCACGCACGCAATCAGAGTGAACACGACCCACGTCGAGGCTCGTTGGCTGGCCGCGCTCTTGCCGCCGCGGCGGTTCTCTTCGTTACCGGTGGGGCGCCCGGCGAGCCATGCGTCACCCATCGCATGGATCCGCTCGGCGATGCGCGCCGTTGTGTTCGCGCATTCAAACCGCACCGCCCCCGAGAGCGGTGCCACGTGGCGATGCTACGTGGCGAGCAAGTCCCTACCGGCTCGGCAGTTCCCACGGCACGCCCGGCTTGTATTGCACGAGGTCATAGAGCTGCTGGCGTGTCTGCATCGCGGGAAGAAGGCTCTCGGCCGATCCATACGTTGCGAGTTCGGCGAGAGCCTTTTCGACTGCGCCCATCGCGATGCGCAACAGCGTCACGGGGTAGATCACGATGGAGTAACCAAGCTCCGCGAAGCGTGGGAGGGGGATCATGGGGGTCTTGCCAAACTCGGTCATGTTGGCGAGCAGGTACGGCCCCGCGCCGTTGCGCGATGAGGTGCTCCCCATCGGTCCGGGCAGTTTCTGCATCGCCTGTGCGAACGACTCGAACTCGGCCTCGGACGCGAGTCCCTCGGGGAAGATCATGTCCGCGCCGGCGTGCACATAAGCCGCGGCCCGCGCGATGGCGGCCTCCAGCCCCTCGACACCCTTCGCGTCGGTGCGGGCGCAGACCACAAACCCGGTCCCCGTCTCTCGCGCGGCCTTCGCCGCCCACTGCACCTTCTCCGCCATGTGGTCCGTGGGGACCAGCGCCTTCCCATCAAGGTGCCCGCAGCGCTTGGGGAACTGCTGGTCCTCGATGTGCAAGCCCGCGGCACCAGCGTGCGCATACTCCAGCACCGTCCGGCGCACCATCTCTGCCTCGCCGAAGCCCGTGTCGGCATCGGCAAGGATCGGAAGCCCGCTGGCCTGATGACACTCACGAATCAGGCGGCAGAAGTGCCCGAGCGTCAGAAGCCCAACGTCCGGCACGCCCGCCATCACGCTGGTGGCGGCGCCCGATACATACGCCGCCGGGAACCCGGCCCGCGCAATCGAGCGAGCACATAGCGCGCTGAACGCGCCGGGCGCGGCGATGCACCGCTGGTCCATCAGTAACCGCTTTTCAGGTAATACCAAATGCCGTCTGACGGACGAAAAACGGCGATGTCCGTAATTCCGTCGCCGTCATAATCAGCGGGAACGGGGCGATCTGTGCCGAGTCCAAAGTTGAAAACGGTTACCGCATTATTCCTGCTGTTGAAGATCCACCAAGTTCCGTTTCGATAGATTGCAATGTCTGTGCGCCCGTCACCGTCGAAATCGCCACTGACCGGACGGTCGCCGTTTGCGCCCCATTGAAAAGCGTTAAATAACCCGTTGGAAGGCAGAATATACCAGGTTCCGTTTGACGGTCGCCAAACCGTTATATCGTCTTTCCCGTCGCCGTCGTAATCGCCCGGAATCGGATTATCACTGCTTAAGCCAAAGGCAACGGTAGAAAAATTTCCATTCGGATTTAGAAGCGTGAACCAAATTCCATTGCGGTAAACGCTATAATCCATTTGTCCGTTACCGTCAAAATCACCCGGTGCGGGTCGGTCGCCGTTTTGCCCGAACGGCACGGCGCGAAAGGCTCCGTCAGAACTCTGCAAGGTGTACCAAGTTCCGTTTGACGGTCGCCAAACCGTTAAATCCGCCAAACCGTCGTTGTCATAATCGGCGGTCGCGGTTTTAATTGGAGCGCACGACGAAAACTCGGAAGTATTGCCGTCAAGGTCAGTTGCCGTCGCCGAAATGCAACGGGCATTTGCCAGAGTTCGCGGTAAAGTTACGGTGAAATTTGCCCGGCAACCGGCGGGAACAGCGACGTTGGTCGTGCCGATAAACTGTTGTCCTTCGCCGAAGCCGGACGTATCAGCCGTCTG
>JBBQGR010000104.1:0-7772 GCA_038323185.1 Phycisphaerales bacterium
GCCACGACGTCTCCGCAACGGCCGCGGCGCTGCCGTCGAGCATCGGCTTCGTGGGCGAGGCGAGGGCGTTCCTTGAACAGGCGATGGCCTCGTCCACCTCGACGGCTGGCTATCTGTCGCAGAACACCCACGGTCTGGTGACGCAAACCTACCCGCGCGTCGTGGACACCTTCATCCTCGCGGACCTCGCGTCGGTCGCCTGCGTCCTCCACAAGATCGCCACCGACATTCGGCTCTTGTGCAATCGCAAGGAGATCGATGAGCCCTTCGAGACAAAGCAGATTGGCTCATCGGCGATGCCGTACAAGCGGAATCCGATGCGCTGCGAGCGCATCTGCGGCCTTGCGCGCTTTGTGATGAACCTTGTGGGCAACGCGTACGACACCGCCGCGACGCAGTGGCTGGAGCGGACGCTGGACGACTCATCGAATCGGCGTCTGTCGCTGCCAGAGGCCTTCCTTGCGCTGGATGGCGCGCTGGATCTCATGCACAACGTGGCGTCGGGCCTCATCGTGCACGAGGCGATGGTGCGCAAGAACCTGATGGCCGAGTTGCCGTTCATGGCGACCGAGAACATCCTGATGGCGTGCGTCAAGCTCGGCGGCGACAGGCAGCACTACCACGAGTTGATCCGGGTACACGCGCAGGCCGCGGGAATGCGTGTGAAGCAAGAGGGGCTCGACAATGACCTTCTGGAGCGCTTGAAGACCGACAAGAACTTCTGGAGCACCGCTCGTGGCGGACCACTCACAGCAGAACTTGACTGGGAGGGCGTGATGGATCCGATGAAGTACGTGGGGCGCAGCGTCGAGCAGACGGAACGGTTCATCAAGGAAGTGGTTGGTCCGATTCGAGAGCAGTACGGCGAGGAGCACGCGAGCCTGGATGAGAGCGGGCCGCGGGTGTAGTTTCTTGGGAAGCACGGTCTGGGTAGCACGCTACTCCGTGGCGTGTTCCGTTCACAAACACCACTCTCTGGTCTTCGATCCGTCGGACGTTCGCCGCCGTGAAGCACGTGGAGCAGCGTCATGCGTGAGCGATGGAAGAAGTACTGCGTGCGTGTTGGTGCCGCTTCGGAGGCGGACGCGTGGTTCGACGTGATCGACGGGCTTCATGCCGCGCCGCCGCGGGCGTATCACAATCTCGCGCATGTGGGCGAGTGCCTTGATCTGCTCGGGCGGCATCGATCAAGCGCGACGGCGCCGGACGTGCTCGAGCTTGCGATCTGGTTTCATGATTGTGTCTACATGCCGGACCGGAGCGACAACGAGGCCCGGAGCGCGGCGATCGGCTCGATGGCAGCGCGCGCACTCGGCCTTGGCGAGCGCACCAGCAATCGCATCTTCGCGCTCATTGTCGCGACGCGCCACGCGAGCCTGCCTACGACCGAGGACGAGGCGATCCTGCTCGACATCGACCTCAGCATCCTCGCGGCTGGCAACGCGCGCTACGACCGCTACGCGGCACAGATCCGCGCCGAGCACGAGTTCGTGAAGGACTCGGAGTTCGCGGCGGGAAGAGCCAAGTTTCTTCGCACGCTGCTCAAGCGGCCGCGGCTCTTCCACTCAGCACTACTCGGGACCGCGCTGGAGCCGCGCGCGCGAGCAAACGTCGGCGCGGAAATCGCCAGGTTGGAAGAGCAGCAGCTCAGAATTTGAATTTCGTTCGCGCCTGCTCGAACCGGGTGCAGCAGAGTCGCCGCGCGATCGTTGCGCACAGCATCTCGCGCGATGTTCATGCTGTGTTCCAGCGCTCTTCAGTGCGGCGCGAGTGGTGCAAACTGATCGCGGTAGCCACGAACCTGAAAACAAAGCCGCCCGCGTGTGCGGGCGGCTCTGAAGGAGTTTTGATCATCATCGCAGGGCCGATGATGACCGTGGCACTGTTCTACAGGCCGCAGTTGCCAGTCACGACGTACGACGCGAGAAGCTGCGCGTCGGTCAGGTCGGCGTTCTCGTCGCCGTTGAGATCGCCGTCGAGCCAGTTGGACCCGGGGAGGAGGAGGCCGACAAAGACCTGCGCCATCTGCTGCGCGTCGGTCAGGTCCACGTTCTCGTCCTGGTTGAAGTCGTAGTCGCAGGAGGCGCCGCTGCCGGTGAAGATGCCCGCGGCGGAGGGGCCGCCGAGGGCGACGAGCTCGGCGTTGGAGAGGGCGCGGTCAACGAAGAAGAAGCTGTTGACGTAGGCATCGCTGGTGCGGCCCTGGACGTCGCTGAAGACGAAGAAGTAGGCCTCGTTGTCGAGAGGGGTGGGGTCGCCGTCGGTGGTGGAGAAGAGGGAGTACTTGACGTCGGTGGTGTCGGGGATAGAGCCGATGAAGACCTGTACGCCGTCGACGAAGACCTTGCCATTGCTGGTGCAGCGGGCGGTGTCGTTGACGAAGACGATGCGGTGCCAGGTGTCGAGCTGGAAGGCGTTGGCGGCGGTTCGAGCCTCGGTCTGGCTGCCGTCGCCCTGGAAGGAGAAGGAGCGGTCGTCGAAGTTGGCCCAGAACTCGCCGCCGTTGCTGTTGGTGTTGTTGGTCTCGATGAAGGGGAAGCGGACGGGCGGGACGGCCTGGGCGGAGGGGAAGAAGATGTCAAAGGCGATGGTGTACTGGTTGACGAAGTCGCCGCCGCCGTTGCCCGGGGCGAGGCTGTTGACGCGGAAGCCCTCGCCGGAGAAGAGGGCGGGGAACTTCATGACGCCAGCGACCTCGCCGTTGATGGCGGGGATTCCGAAGGAGGCGGTAGTGCCGAACTCGGTGATGGACTCGGTGCCGCCGGGGCTCACGCCGTCCCAGAACTCAAGAGCTCCGAGCCCGAAGGAGGAGTCAATGACGGGTGAGGCCGAGGGGGCGGAGTTGAAGTCCCACTGGCTGGCAAAGGTGCCGGAGGTGGGGTCGTTGGCGAAGATGATGAGGTTGGCGATGCCGCTGCCGGTGCGGGCGAGGTTGTCAGTGACGTTGAGGGTGAGGGCGTAGGTGGCGGGAGCCAGCGCTGGGATGGTGAACAAACCGCCGAAGACGCCGTCGTTGGCGGCCGTATCGCCGTTGTTGCCAGCGTCGTTGAGGGCGATGGTGCTCAGGCCGACGGAGGAGAGGTCGGCGGCGACGGTGAAGCTGGTGGAGGCGGGGTTGAGGCCGCTGACGGGCGTCGCGGTGATCACGGCCGTGGCGCCAGCGGGGCTGCACGGGGAGACGGTGCCGGAGACGCTGGGCGGGACGGGACCAGCCGGGGGCTCGATGCCGTCGGCATCGGGGCCGCCCTTGGCGGCGATCTCGCCAGCGGACCAGACGCGATCCTGGAAGAGGAAGCTGCTGACGTAGGCGGTGGTGAGGTCGCCGTCGTTGTCGCCAAACATGATGAACCAGTCGGTGGGCGACTGGTTGGTGGTGTAGAGGGCCCAGCGACCGTCGACGCCGCCGCCGCCGTTGGTGCCGACCTGGACACCGTCGATGTACTTCGTGATGATGCTGGTGGAGGTGTCGACCGTCACTGCGACGCGGTGCCAGGTGTTGGCGAGGAGCGTGCCGGAGTAGACGCCCGAGATACCGATGCCGCCGTCGGGGCGGAGGAAGAAGTCACCATCGTTGGCGTTGGTCTCGTTGGTGTTGAAGAAGCTGTGCGAGTTGATCGTGGGGAAGAGAACGTCCCAGATGATGGTGTACTGATTGCCGAATGAGCCGCCACCGTTGCCAGCGGTGCCGTGGCGGACGTCGAAGCCGCCGCCCGAGCCGGAGACGGGATCGGAAAGGAGGACACCCGAGTCGGCGCCGCCGATGAGGGGCAGGCCGAAGCTGCTGGCCGTGCCAACCTGGAAGGTCTGGAGGGTGCGGGAGGCCATGACGCCGGGCCCGGAGGCCGTGGTCAGGCCGCTATTGAACTGCCAGATGCTCGCCTGAGCATTGGCCAACCCGGCGCAGGCGGCTAAAGCCGCAGCGGCCGACATCACATGCATGAACGTCTTCATTCTCTGATCTCCAAATCTCTCGAACCCAGGAATCAGGCCGGGTTCCGCCAGGAACCCTTCGGAACACCGCCCTCGCCCGGAACTGGGGCGAGCACGGAGACACACGAACCTTCAGCGACCGCGCTGCACCCCAGGGGCGCGTGGCGCGAAGGCCGATCCAACCTTGTCACTTCGGCCGATCCTGGCCAACTCACTCGGGCGTGCAGACCACCATGCCCTGACCATCGCCGCAGCGCCATGACTTCCACTCGTCGACGATCTTCACGCCGTCCTTGGTGGTCATGAGGTACCAGACTGTTTCGCCGTCGCGCCGGACCATCGTGTTCTTGGCGACGAAGGAACTCTCTCGCTCCGGTCCTTTTCCTTCATAGATCTCGCCCTTGGCGCGGGCGCTGCGAATGTCCTCGAAGAGCTGCTTGAGCGGGGCGGCGTAGGTTTCGTAGTAGGCGACCTTCTGCTTGCTTGGATCGCCGCACTCGCCGCGGCAGGCGATCACGATCGCACGGACACCGTCGTTCTCGGCTCCACCAACGCCCAGCAGGGGTGGAACACTCTCGCGCGCCGCGAGATAGAGCTGCTGCTCGCTCTCGTCGAAGTAGTACGCCTGCATCTCGTCTTCGCCGGTGACGCTGGCCTTGCGGAGCTGGCGGTTGGCCAGGAATCCAACCAGCACCAGCCCGACCACCAGCAGCCCAACCTTGATGCCGGTCTTGAGTTGTTCGCTCACGGCCTTGGCTCGCTCCCCGGGTGAGCATCAAACTCGATAGACCACCAGCACTGGTCCCGGTCGCAGCGCAGGTCGTTGCCGTCCCAGAGGGCAACGTGCCCGTCGGCGAAGGCGTAGTTAGCCTTGCGATCATGGCGGCGGGCGCCAAAGTCATTCTGCTGCACACGGTTGAAGCCGGGGTTGGACTGCTCGCCAATCACGCGCTCGATCCACCAGCAGTCCTCGGGGTAGAGGTCGGGCGTCGAGCTGTGGCCGTCGCCGAACCAGATCAGCTTGCCGGGGAGGACGACCTGCGAGAGCTTGGCCATGCCCTCCTGATATCCACTCTCCTGCGGGCGGCCGAAGGGCATGGTGGCGACCGAGCCCCAGTAGTGGGCTCCGTTTGCGCCGATGCCGCTGCCGTTGTAGAGCTCGAGGGGGTGGGTGAAGCCGAAGAGCTTGGAGAAGAAGTCGGTGGGACGCAGACGCAGGCGCGCGAAGGCCATGTCGGTGTTGGAGAGGCCATCGGCGTAGCGGTAGAGCTTCTCGCTCGGGCAATCGAAGGCCGCGGCACTGCGGGAGGCGTACTCGAAGAGATGAACGCGCCAGCTGGTCTCGATGTTCGAGCCGTACTCGGCCGTATTCTGGCGGTCCTGCATCGGATTCATGTAGTCGCGCCACTCGCTGGCGTAAGTCGTGGCGGCGATGGCAAGCTGACGCTGATTGGACGCGCACACAGTGCCCCGCGAGGCATCACGCGCCTTGCCCAGGCTGGGCAGCAGGAGCGAGATCAGCACCGCGATGATCGCGATCACGACCAGCAGCTCGATGAGTGTGAACGCCCGGACGGCAATACACGGCCCGGACCCGATTGAAGAACCTCGACGCTTGCTCATGAAATAAGTCTAGCCGCGCGTCACTCGCGGCGTGTTCGGCTTGCGCGAAAGGTGAGAGAAGCCGTCCGGGCGTGGTAATCTCAAACGCCGCCACGATTGGCATGGTCTTCTAAGCTCATTTTATTCAATAATTTGGGGTATTTGGCCAGCGACCACCTTCGTTCGCGGGCGAGCGTTTTCAGCCAAGCGGGCGGCTTAGTTAAGAAGTTTTCACAATGTGTGTTCTCGAATGCGAGCCTGACCGGAAGGCCACTGGCGCGATTCGTGGCATCTATGAGAGAGTGAAAGTGTGCGTGCTCGTGGCTGCTGGCAACGCGACGCCACCGGGCAGAGCGCAAAGCAGAAAGAGCCCCGGCCTGAGGCCGGGGCTCTTGGTCTGTGCGTTTGGGTGTGGTGTAGGGTCGGGCTTGTTTACAGCGGGCAGTTGCCGGTAACGATATAGGCCGCGAGGATCTGTGCGTCGGTCAGGTCGGCGTTCTCGTCGTTGTTGAGATCACCATCGAGCCAGTTAGGCTGCGGTGTGAGGGCACCGACGAAGACCTGGGCCATCTGCTGCGCGTCGGTCAGGTCGACGTTCTCATCCTGGTTGAAGTCGTAGTCGCAGGGCGTGGTCTCGCACTCGTCGGGGATGCCGTTGTTGTTGGCATCGAGGCTGGTGCCCTGGGCGATGTCGCAGGAGTCGATGATGGTGTTCGCGTTGCAGTCGGGCCCGGTGGCGGTGCCCGCGACGATCTTGAAGACCTCGCCGCCAGCCTGATCGATCACGTACATCTCGCCGCTGGCGTCGGTGCCGAAGGAGACGATGTTGCCCAGGCTCGCGGCGCCGGGGGGATCGAGCTGCGTGCGGCGGTTGGTGAGCTCGGTGATGGTGTTGCCGACCATGCGGAAGGAGTAGACGTCGCCGGAGCAGTAGTCGGCGAAGATGTAGTGGCCTCGGAAGCAGGGGATGGCGTTCCCGCGGTAGACCTCGCCACCGGAGATGGAGCAGCCCAGAACGGGTGTGGGTGCGACGGCGACGCTGTGGCCGTACTCGAGGATGGGGGCGGTGAGGGAGAGGGCGTTGCACGTGCAGCCTGAGAGGCTGGTGCAGCGCGTTCCTTCGTTGCAGCGCCAGCCGAAGTTGAGGCCGGTGGCGGAGAGTGGGACGCGGTTGATCTCCTCGCGCTGGCTCTGTCCGACATCGGCGAGCCAGAGGTGCCCGCCAACGACATCGACGTCGCCGCGCCAGGCGTTCCGCAGGCCCCGGTGGAGGATCTCGTCCTCACCCGCGATGCCAACAAAGGGGTTGGAGGGTGGAACGGTGTAGTTCTTGGCCGGGTCGGCGGGGAAGCCGTCGTCGTCGGGGTTTCCGGGGATGTTGTCGGGCCCATCGACATCGATGCGGAGGAGCTTGCCCAGCAGCGTGTTGATGGACTGCGCGTTGCCTCCGACCTGATAGCCGGGGGGCGTAACGGTGAACTGGCCGGAGGAGTCGTTGCCGTTGCCACCATCGCCGGTGGAGATGAGCAGGTTGCCGTCACCATCGAACGTGATCCAGCCACCATTGTGGTTGCTGTCGGGCTGGCGGATGCGCATGAGCACGAGCGCCGAGGTCGGGTCGGCGGTGGTGGAGGTCGCGAAGGGTGCGTTGGCGCGGTAGCGTGCGATCACGGTCGAGCCAGCGGAACGAACGGCCTCGTTGCCAGCGACGGCGGGGATCGCCGGCTCGGTGTAGTTGACGAAGAAGTAGCCATTCTGGAGGAAGTTTGGATGGAAGGCCAGGCCGAGCAGGCCCTGCTCGCCGCCGGTTGAGACTGGCGACACCGAGAGGTAGGGCGTGGCGTTGAGCGTGTTGGCGGGGAGGTTGATGATGCGGATGCGGCCGGTGGAGCTCGAGCGTTGCTCAGCCACGAAGAGCCGCGCGGCATCACCGGCGGGAGCCGTGACGAACAAGGGGCGTGAGAGTCCCGTCGCGACCGGCACGGTTGCGAGGTTCTGCTGACCCATCACCTGACCCGCCAGAGCCGAAACCACCACAGTCGCGGCCAAAGCCGTTGTGTGCATCTTCATCACGAATCTCCTGTAATCAAGTTACCCGCCGCTGAATCGACCCCACTCCCGCCGCGGCTGCCCACAGTGTGGTTCTAAATCGGACGTTGTCAAGACGAAACCTGCTGTAAGTGCGTAAAACGACCTGAACGATTCGATCCTAGGTGCTGCTTGCGATCTCGACACGAACC
>JBBQGR010000105.1:0-7722 GCA_038323185.1 Phycisphaerales bacterium
TCCAGATGCTCCGCGAAGTCCTCCATAGCAAGATCCATCGAGCGACCGTGACCGCGGCGCTCCCGGAGTACATCGGGTCGATCACCATCGACTCGCGTCTCCTGGATGCCTGCGGCATGCGCGTCAATGACAAGGTCCTCATCAGCAACTGCCGCAACGGCGAACGCTTCGAGACCTACATCTTCAAGGGCAAGCCCGGCTCGGGCGCTATCGAGATCAACGGCGCCGCCGCTCGCCTCGTCGAGCCCGGCGACAAGATCATCATCATGCACTACGCGCTGATGACCGACGCCGAATACCGCGAGAACCGCCCCACCGTCCTGGTCATGAGCGAGCAGAATCAGGTCATCGAGACCATGCACTACGAGCCCTCGTGAATCGCGAGCAACGCGGCGGCCAAAGCCACGCCGAAAGCGAGGACCACATGGCCGAGAAGCCGACCACACCACCCATCATCACCACTCGCGTCAGCACGGCGAGCCGCGACTACGACGCCGCAGTCGGACGCGGATTGCTCGCGAGCGCGGGACGCTTGACGCGCACAGCACTTGGCCCGCAGCCCGCCCGCGCCGCCCTGGTTCACGACGCCGCTCTCCCCGCCGCGACCGTCGCTCGCGTGCGCGACTCGCTCGATTCGTCGGGCTTCTCAACCACGCTCATCGAAGTTCGCGCCTCCGAGCAGGGCAAGAGCCTCGCGACACTCACCACCATTCTCGAGGGGATCGCCGCGGCGCAGTTGGATCGTCTCGATCCAGTCGTGGCGCTCGGCGGCGGGATCGTGGGTGATGTCGCGGGCTTCGCCGCCGCCGTCTACCGCAGGGGTGTTCCGGTTGTACAGTGCCCGACCACACTCCTTTCCATGGTGGACGCCGCCGTTGGTGGAAAGACGGGCGTCAATCTCGTGCTTCCCGCTCCGCACCAGGGCCTTCGCAAGAATCTGATCGGCGCGTTCCACCAGCCGCACCTGGTCATCGTTGATCCCGCTGTACTCGAGTCGCTCCCCGCACGCCATCTTCGCTCCGGCCTCGCCGAGTGCGTCAAGCACGCGATGATCGGCGCCGAGGCAAACGACGCGGCCCTGCTTGACTGGACCCAGGCTCATATCGGCCGCGTGCTGCGGCTCGAGCCCGAGGCGACGTGCCAACTCCTCAGCCGCAACATCGCCATCAAGGCCGCCATCGTCGCCACCGACGAGCGCGAGGACCTCGCGAACGACACCGGTGGTCGAGCGTTGCTCAACCTCGGCCACACGTACGCGCACGCGCTCGAGGCCATCGGCACGCTCTCGCCTGACAACCAAGCGTCAAACGCACCTCTCCAGCACGGCGAAGCCGTCGCCTTGGGCCTCGTCGCCGCGTGCGCCGCGGGAACCGCGATGGGCACCTGCTCGCCCACACTCGCGCCGCTCATCGTCGCGGTGCTGCGCACGGCTGGACTGCCAGTCTCGGTGGCTGGGCTGCCCGACTCATCCACGCTGATGGGAGTGATGAGCCATGACAAGAAGGTCAGAGCCGGAAAACTGCGCCTGATCCTGCCCATGGATGGCTGCCGGGCGCGAGTCGTTGTGGACCCACCGACTTCCGTGGTCCTCGCCGGATGGGACGCGATCCGCCCGCCAAAGCACTGATGCAAACTGACATGCCCTGACATGCCCTGACACGGCCTCATATGGCCTGACACTGCCTGACACCGCCTGACACAGTGCTCGACTCCTCGAGATCGCATGGGTGTTTGTGCATGGGTGATCATCCCTAGATCCTGTCTTTCCAGAGGATTGGGAAATCTTGATATTTCTACGTTTTCAAGGCGGCCGGAACGTGAGTCCGATAGGTCAGCGTCGTCGGTTGTGTCTGCGCCTGGCGATTTTCGCGGTTCGCTCTCCGATTCCCTGGAGCACCCGTCCATGCGCACGATCGCCATCCTGAATCAGAAGGGCGGCTGCGGTAAGACCACCACCGCAATCAACCTCTCCGCCGTCATGGCGAGGATGGGCAGACGCGTCCTGCTGATCGACATGGACCCGCAATCTCACTGCGCGCTCGGGCTTGGCGTTCCCGAGAACCGGATCGAGCTGGACGTGACCGATGCGTTGCTCAACGCAGGCTCACCCAAGCCCATCGATGCGTCGCGACTTCTGTGGCGGCCGGTCCGTAATCTCGACCTGATTCCCAGCCGCATGCGGCTCGCGGGCCTGGAAGCCGCCAAGGGCGGCCTCGCCGATGCGCCCGATCGCGAACTCCGGCTGAAGAAGGCCCTGGACCCGATGCGCCGGCAGTATGACGTCGCGGTGATCGACTGCTCCCCATCCATCGGCCTGCTGACGTACAACGCTCTGGTCGCCGCGGACATGGTCGTGATCCCCGTCGAGACGGGATACTTCTCGCTCCAGGGTGCCACGCGACAGGCCGGCACGGTCCGCACGCTCGCCAAGCGCCTCGGCGTGGCCCCGGCGATCTGGATGCTCGCGACGATGCACGATGCGGGCAACGCCGTCGCGACCGATCTGCTCGATGAACTTCACCGAAGGTTCAAGGGCCGGGTCGTCCCCCTTGTTATTCGCCGCGATGCCAAGCTCCGCGAGGCCGCGTCGTTCGGCCAGCCGATCGCGGACTACGCACCCGGATGCGAGGGTGCCGAGGACTACAGGCGGCTCGGATCGTGGATCGCAGAGAAGCTCGACAGCGGCCCGGAAGCTTCCCCCCTCGATGGGGCCACATCCGACAGCGATTCGGAAGCTTTGAGCGACACCGCCTCCGCTTCATGGGAGCCTTCAACGGCATCCCTGAACACTCATCACGAAGCTCCCGCGACCGAGCTTGCCAGCGTCGGTGCTTCCGAGGGTTCGTCCCACTCGGCCCCGGGCATGATCGAGCTTCCCGCGGAAGTCACGGCATCGCTCGTGGCTTCCGGACTCGCTGCGGGTCTCGCCTCGCAGGGCACAGATGCGCAGTCGGAGCTCAAGCCAGTCTCGCGAGCAGAGGACGTCGCTCGACGCGCACAGGAGTTCCTCCGCAAGCTTGCGCTCGGTCGCAGCCAGGCCGCGGCGACCGCGTCCTCGCCCACGGCCACGGCCACGATGACCTCTCCCAGCGCAGACGCCGCGTCCAACGCCAGCGGTGTCTATCTCGCGCACGGTCCAGCGGCGAAGGCGACAAGCGTCAACCCTTCCACCAAGAGACTGCTGGGAGTGCGTCAGACGAATCATGGCATGCTCTTCGTGCAGCCCATTGAGGGCGCGCGTTCCGCGAGCATCGCGGGCACGTTCAACGACTGGTCCGCAACGACGCACCCGATGCGCCGCAACGACGACCTCGGCGTCTTTGAGCTGTGCCTGCGGCTGCCGCCGGGCAAGTACCTCTACCGAGTCGTCATCGATGGCATCTGGTCCAGCGATCCGCACAACAACACCTGCGAGCCCAATCCATTCGGGGAGGCCAACTCGGCCCTCATCGTGCAGAGCGGTCCCGGCACCGCGTAGCACAAGTCGGCCTTGTATGGAGCAATCCGTGCAGGACGCGCGGAGCGCAGACTGATCCGCACTCGCAGAGTGACACACGGCAACACAGAGCCAGGGATGACCACGATGCACGAAGGCCGCACCGACTTTGACGCCCTCGCCGACCTCTTCCTGGGTGATGGAGTCTTGTCCGCCACCGGAACCACCGGCCCACGCATCGCTGGCGAGAGTGCAACGGCACCAAGGCACGCCGCCTCCGTTAGCACGCACGCTTCAAGCACTCAGTCGCACGCGGACGCAGCTCGCTCCGCGGAAGCCATCACCACTCCAACCTTGCGCCTTGCAACCGCAACTGATCAGAGCGAGCGGACGACTGAGAGCGATCGCTCGGCCGAGACCACCACTGACCCCTCGACCTCCGCCTCGTCGAGCGTTCCGATCGAGGCGCTCCTCGTCGGGCATCTGCCCGTGATGGGCGGCGTCTGGGTGACGCAGTACGCAAAGCACGTCGCGGATCGCGAGCACCGTGTGGTTGCGCTCCTGCGAATGCAGGCCGGACAGGTCTCCGTAGACGTCTTCACGCCCCGCTCCGCCAGCGCACCGACCTCAAGCCGCATCGGCGAGATGCACACCTCGGGCCTGTTGGAAGCCATTCGCAGCGCGCAATCACGCTGCGGCCTCTGGCTCGTTCGAGTCGATGAAGCAAGCGAGGCCGATCTCGTCTCAGCGCCGCACGTCACACGCATGACGCTCCTCACAGGCGCGGACGATCCCGCCGTGGTCGCTTCCTACCGCACGATCAAGTCCCTCCAGCAGACCGAAGAGGGCAGCGAGGAGCCGCTGCGCCTCAGCATCGCGATCATGGGTGCCGACGACACCAAGGCTGCTGCAGCCGAGGCCAAGCTCCAGCGTGCTGCCGCGAACTTCCTCGGACGCTCCCTCGCGAGCGCGGCACGCATCGCCAAGATCGGCGCCTGCACCACCACCACGCTCTACCGAGGCGAGGCCGAAGACGGCACCAACATCGCCACGCTGGTCGCGCTGCTCCGGGGCGCGCCACCCCAGTCCGATACATCGGCTCCGATCGCTCGCTCCAACGCCGAGGCGCCCACAGACGCACCGCAGATTGAGCCAAAGCCCGAAGCTTCGCTGGGCACGAAACACGCTGCACACGCGACACGTAGCCCAGCACCACAAGCGGCACACCAGCCAGCTCCATCCGCCCTCGATGCCGGCTCGCTCGCAGGCCTCATCTGCGGCCTTCGTCCAATCTCCATTCGCTGTCCCTACGCGCCGGGCGTTGAGCTCGCGCTCGGCTCCTCGGGCGTGCTCCATCTCGTCTCTCCGATGCAGCAGGGGGCTGGCGCACTCCTGACCGCCGCGGCGTGGGCACAGTCGCACGCTTCTCTGTTGGAAGCCGCCCGCCCCGAAGAACTCAACATGGCCCATCCCGAGGGCCCGGTCCTGCACGTGGTGACGAGCGATGCAAAGCTCGCACGACCAATGCTCGATACCGGCGTCCGCGTCCACCTCGTGCTCAAGGTCGGTGACGCGGTGGCCGTGCACGACCTGAACTGATGCGTCTGCCACGGCGCGTCGCACGAATACCCTGCTGAAATGGACCACATCGCGCCCGCCATCTCGACCTGGGCCGAGCGCTTCCGCTCACTCGCGGCCGCTGGCCTGCCAGAACGCTTTATCGAGCTCCACCGCGAGGTTCGCACCGCAGCAAGCGCCCAGCCTGTCGCGCCTCCCGATCACATACATTCTTGGATCGCGGCGTTCCGAGATGGCGAGGGTAACCGCCGCTCGGTGGACGGGCCGTTGCTCTCGCACATGCTCGGCGTGCAACCGCCCGATCTCACGCAGCGCGCCTCGCCCGAGGCGCGAGCCTGGGCGACACTCGCGCGGCGCGACCCGACTCGCACCGATGGCACGATCGACTGGAGCGGTAACGGCCGTCTCTATCCATCGCTCGCGAGCGACGGCATCGAGACGTGGACCGAGGCCGAGCTCGCTTCGCTCCAGGCAATCGCATGGCTCGCGCTCCACGCGCGTTCCGAAGTCATCATGAATCGCGCCGTCAGCGCCGCCGCTTGGCTCTCTCGAGAGGTGCAGCCCGACAACGCAACCCAGCGTCCATGGGCCGCGGGCTTATTCATCGTGCGCTCGATGGATGCAAGCCTCAGCTCGCGCGACTGCCAGGAAAACGCCCTCTACGCACACACACTCATCGAGAACGCGCTCGTCGGTCGCGAGCATCCCGACCGTTTCTCTGCGTGCATTCTCTGGGACTCTGCGGCGTGGCTGGAAGCTCTCGCCGCCTCACGCTGGCAAGGTCCGCCCGCGTGGCTTGGAAGTGTGGTCGCCACGTAAAGAAGTGTTGACGAGTGCTGCTTCATCACCACTCGCCCGGCGATATGGCGGGCCGCCTACACGGTGGCGCTGGCCGGCCTGATTGTTCGGTTCGTGACGCCCTGTGGCGCGGTCCACCTTGCGATGTCCGCGGCCCACGGATCGCGCGGATCGATCACGCCATGAAACTTCCGCTTGATCGCTGCCGCGAGCAGCCCCATAAAGAGCGGTTGCGGCTTGAGGGGGCGGCTCGTAAGCTCAGGATGGAACTGCGCGCCGATGAAAAATGGGTGCGTGATCCCCGCGCGGTGCTCGCCCGCCGTCGCGACGCCCGCCGCCGTACGCACGCCCGCTCCGCTCACCGCCGCGACCGCTCGCGGCAGCTCCAGAATCTGCATGATCGGGCGCGTCGGATGACGACCCGAGAAGATCAACCCGCCCTCTTCCAGCCGCGCGATGAAGTCGGGCTCGACCTCGTAGCGGTGCCGGAATCGCTCACGCACCGAGGCGTGCCTGAAGAGGAACTCGGCCAGCGTGCCCGGCATGATCTGAACATCCTGAGCGCCCTTGCGCATCGTGCCGCCGAGGCCCTCGATGCGCTTCTGCTCGGGAAGCTCGGAGATGACCGGGTATGACGAGGCGCGATCAAACTCCGTGGAGTGTGCGCCCGCGAGCCCCAGCACGTTCCTCGCGAAGTCGATCACCGCGACCTGGAACCCAAGGCAGATGCCAAGGTACGGGATCTCATTCTCGCGGCAGTGACGCACGCACGCGATCTTCCCCTCAACGCCGCGGCTGCCGAACCCGCCCGGCACGATCACCGCGTCCATCGTCGAGAGGAAATTGCCAACGTTCTCGTTGTTCACGTCCGTCGTGTCAACCCACTGCAGCTCGACGCTGGTGCCAAGATGCGCGGTGCAGTGCTCGATGGCCTTGTCGATTGATGCGTACGCGTCGCGCAGGTTCGCGTACTTGCCCAGCACGCCGATGTTGACCTCGCGCGGCTTGGTCGCGGTCAGCCGACGGACAAAGCCGGTCCATCGCTCCCGCAACCGATCCTCCTGCCCGATGTCCACGCGGTCGTGCAGCGAGAGGGCAGACAAGATCTCCCGGTCCAGCCCGTCCTGACGCAGGTCATCGGGGATCGTGTAGATGCTCTCGCGATCGTGCAGCGAGAAGACGCGCCTCGGCGGCACGTTGCTAAAGAGCGCGATCTTCTCCATCACCTTCGCCGACACCGGATTGCTCGCGCGGCAAGCGATGATGTGCGGCTGGATCCCCGCCTCCATCAGCCGCTTGATACCAAGCTGCGCCGCCTTCGATTTCTGCTCGCCCAGCGCGGGCGGCTCGATGATGTACGTCAGCGCGACAAAGCAGACCGAGCCCGGACCCTCCTCGAAGGCCAGCTCACGCAGCGCCTCGATGTAGAAGCCGTTCTCGTAGTCTCCCACCGTCCCGCCGACCTCGACGAAGACCACGTCGGCCGGGCGAGTCCCGTCCCCCACCGCCGCCAGCTCGCGGAGCTTGCGCTTCACCTCACCGGTGATATGCGGGATCCACTGCACGTCGCGCCCAAGATAGAAGCCATCGCGCTCGCGCCGCAGGATCTCACCAAAGACCTGGCCGCTGGTCACGAAGTTGCGTTTCGTCAGGCTCTGGTCCAGCAGGCGCTCGTACGTCCCTAGGTCCATGTCGCACTCGGTGCCGTCCTCGAGCACGAAGACCTCGCCATGGCGATACGGGTTGAGCGTCCCCGAGTCCATGTTGAGGTAGCCCTCCATCTTGATGGGGGCGACCGTGAGTCCCTTCTCCTTCAGCATTTTGGCGAGCGAGCTCGCGAAGATCCCCTTGCCAAGACCCGACATTACCGTGCCGAGCACCACGACAAACTTGTGGTGCCCGCGCCGGTA
>JBBQGR010000106.1:0-7722 GCA_038323185.1 Phycisphaerales bacterium
ATTGCCTGCGTCTCGCCCGCGCCCGGCATCGCGTTGTCGAACAGGTAGCCAACGCCGCCATCAATGGCGCGGTCCTCATAGATGCCCGCATACTGCAGGCTCGCGACCCCCGCCGCGGTCCGGGGCCAGGCGCTCGCGCCCATCATCGTCTGATATCTGAAGCCCCCGTCGGGATTCTGGCACGAGCGCACGTACTCCACGGCCTTGTCGATCACAGCCTTGGAGACCTCAAGCCCCGCGTTGCGAGCCGAGCGCAGTGCCATGATCTGGCAGATCGTGACCGAGACATCCGCGTCGAACGGGATCGGGTTGTAGCGCCACCCGCCCTCGCTGTTCTGAGTCTGAGAGATCAGCCGCGTGGCGCGCACCAATGCATCGTGCGTCCGGTCGGCAAGCTGCGTGTCCGCGCCGCCCATCGTCGTCCCGTAGACCTCGCCAAGGAAGAGGGCCGCAAAGCCATGCCCATACATCGGGCTGTTGGCATTCGGCGTCGCGATCAGGCCATTCTCCGCGCAGTTCTGCAGGATGTACTCGAGCCCCTTCGAGACGTTCTCGCCATACACGCCGCGCCCGGGCAGATTCCCATCCGCCATGAACGCAAGGCACGCGATCGAAGTCACCGCAACCGTGCGGCCAAACTGCGCCTCGCCCCAGCTCCCGTCGGCATTCTGAGATCGCGCCAGCGCCGCCAGCCCGCGCGTCACTGCGCGATCCAGCTCGGGCGTCATCTCGTTCGCCATCGGATTGTTGGTCGCAGAACCAGCCAGAAAAGTCTCGGCCGGCGCGACCACCACCTCGGGCTGGACAGGGCGAGTGACGGGGCCAGTTGCAGGGCGCATCGCTGGCGGCTGCGCCCCCGCGGCCAGCACGCCGCTGGCAAGCATCGCCGCGACCGCGGCAGAAAGCAACATACCGTGTTGGGCATGTGTGTGATACATCATGGGCGGCGCTCGCGTGGTGTCGTGCCGCTCCGGTCCTCCGCCAGCCGCTTGTAATATTCCTCTGTCATCGCACGATACATGGAGCTGAAGCGGTCAGAAGTTCCCTCTGTCAACGCGTCCCGCACGTGCTGGGGCAGATTGCCCCAGCTCGCCGTGCTCCCGCCCAGCGCGGTCCCTGGCGCCGCCGCCTGTCCGGGGACGCCGCCAGCGTCCGTGCCCGAACGCTGGCCCTGCTGCTGCTGCTGTGCCTGCACCTGGCTGCTCTGCTGGCCCTGCTGCTGGCCTTCCTGCTGCTCCCGCGACCGCTTCTTCTGTCGCGACTTGCTCTGGCTCTGCTGCGCGTTCTTCTCGGCCGCGTCGATCAACGCATCAAGCTTGCGAAGGATGTCCTCCTGCAACCGCTGCGTATCGATCCCCGCATCGCGCGCACCATCCGCCCCGCCCCCAAGCCGCGCCGCGGTCTGGCCCATCAGCGCCACTGCCTGCGCGAACGCCTCGTCAACCTCCGCCTCCGAGAGATCGCGATCCAGCGCCTCGCGCGCGTCACGCGCCGGACCATCACTTGGCTTCACGGGTCCCGTGTCGGCGGGTGTTAAGGGCGTGCCACGGCTTACAGGCTTGATCCCAAGCAGCTCATCAAGCGTCGGCTCGCGCGCGGGCGGCTTCTGAGCTGGTGTAGTGGCTGGCGTAGTTGCTGAAGCAGTTGCTGGAGTAGTTGCTGGAGCAAGAGTTTGAGCAATCGCGAGCGACTGGAAGACAGCCCCGAACGCGAGCGCGGTAAGAAGTGGCCTCAAGCGCGAGCAACCGCGAGCATCAACGCGAGGCTTCGTTACGCGAGCACTGGCCGGGTGATGGTGCATCATGGCGTGGCTCCTTCGCCCTGCTCCTGCGCTTGGTCTGGCACTGGCACTTGCTCTGGCACTTGCTCGAGCACTTGCCCTGGCGCCGGTGATCCCGGATCTGCTACGTCCGGCGTGCCCGACTCGTTCTTCAGTTTCTCCATCAAAGCGCGAGCCTGCTCTGCAAGTTCGGTCTGCAGCGACGCCGCCGCGTCGAGGTCCGCCGCGCCGTCCGGTCCGTTTGCTTCGGCCGCCGCACGCGTCAGCTCCGCGGCCTCACCCTGCATCGAGCGCAGCAGCCGGATCTCCGCGATCGGTGGGATCAGCGGCGGCTTCTGGCCTTGCCCGCCGCCGCCACCGCCACCGCCGCCACCCTGCTCCTCGCGGAACTCATCGGTCTTCTTCGGATCCTTGAGCGCCTCGACGAGCCCCTGCAGCACGCGCACCGCGGTGGCTTGGTCGCGCTGGACCGCGCGAGTGGCCTCGCCCGCGCCCAGCGCCGCCGCCGCACGCCGCGCGGCCTCATCAAGCCTGCGATTCGCGAGCTCGAACGTGCGCGACTCGGCAATCTCCTGCGTCGAGCTTCGAAGCTGCTCGAGCGCCGTCGCGATCGCGACCTGCTGCTCTCCCAGCGCCCGCGCCTGGCTGCGATCTCGGCGCGAGAGTTCCTTGTTCACCAGCGGCAGAGTCTCGGCCTGGATCGCGACCTGCTGCTCCAGCAATTCCTGGTACGCCTTGCGGAGCTGGGCGCGCTGGCGCGCCGCGTCACGCTCCTCGGCCTGCTCTTCCTGCCTGGAGACCTCTTCGAGTGCGCTGCGAAGCTTGGTGAGGCTCGCGCGCTCGTGCGCCTCGGCCTCGATCAGCTCTCTTGCGCGCAGGGAGACCGTGGCCGCGGACTGCGACTGCGCAGCGCCGTCGATCAGGAGTGCGATCTTCTCAACGCCGGGGCCCTTGCCCGCCTCGGCCTTGCCGAGAACGTCGAGCGTGTTCTGGTGCAGCGCGATCATGCCCGCGTCGAGGCCCGAGCCTTCAAGTCCGCCAGCGATCGTCGTCGCGACGCGCTTTAGCTCGCCCTCCTGCTGCTCGATGAGCTTTTCGAGCGAGTCTGCGAGGTCCGCGAGCGTGCGGCGCAGCGCCTCGTCCTGGCGCTGGTCGGAGCGTTCGAGCTCTTCCATCATCTCTTCGAGGGCTTCCTGTGCTTTCTGCTGCTGCTGCTGTGCGGGGCCGCTCTGGTTCTGTCGCGTCTGCTGCGCGGCGTCGCGCTGGCGTTCTGCGACGCGCTCGTTGCGGGCCTTCTGTGCCGCGCGGCGCATCGCCTCGGCCTGGCCGGGATCACTCTGGCCGAGCTGCTCGGCGCGCGTCTCCATCTGCTCGACGAGCCCGGCGGTGCGCTGGGCGATCTCTTCCTGGCGGCGTGCGACGCGGTCGAGGTCGTCGCGCTCCTTCGGAGTCAGCTCGCTCTCGGCCCGTCCGCGCGTTGACTCGCCCGCCGCGGCGGTCTGCGATGTGACCTGCGCCTGCTCGGTCAGAAGGCGCTCGAGCTCGCGGCGAACGGCCCACGAATCCTGTCCCCGGTCGAGCATGGACGCGAGCTCATCGAGCGCTTTCTCCACTCGCTCCTGCGCGGCCTGATTCTGCTTGCTCGCCGCGCTGCGCTGCTCGGGCGGGCTCTCGCTCGAGAGTGCCGAGAGCTGCGCCGCGGCATCGTCGGATGCCTCGCGCGCCTCCTCGATCACTTCCTTCGCGTCTGTGAGCATGCCGCGAAGCGACGGATCTTCGAGCTTGTTGCGATCAACACGATCAAGAAGGCGCTGCGCGAGATCGGCCATCGGCGGCATGCGATCGCCGAGTGCTTCCTGCGTGGAGCGCTGCTGCGCGGCGGCGCTCGCGTCCTCGCGGGCGCGATCGCGCTCGGCGCCGAGCGCGGCCTGCGCGTCCGCGAGGCGCTTGGCGCTCTCGCGGAGGTTGCACAACCCAGCGCGCACCTGCTCAACGAACACCGCCTCGCTTCTCACGCGCAGCCGGCGCGTGAGCGACAGGACCTCGGGCGCATCGGTCGAGACGCCGAGCACGTCGCGCACGGCGGCGCGGAGCCAGACCTCATCACCCGAGGCTGCGCTGATCGATGCGAGTTCGAGCGTGGACGCCGCGCGAAGGAGCGTGCGCGGTCCCGGCGCGGTGGTCGTGCCCGTGTCCGCCGCCGCGAGCTCGCTCCACTGCGTCGTTGGTTCTGGCGCAGCGCCAGCGGATCCCGCGGGTGCCCGCGCGAGCACGCCGCGCAGCGCGACTGTCGCGAGCGAGACGTCGTCGCGCCCTTCGCCGATCACTTGCACGACGGCGCTGGGGAGAACGCTCTCATCGCTTGGCGGCTCGATCACAGCGGCGGAGGCGGGCGCATCGGGCGCGACCTGCAGCGAGACCGAGTGCTCCTCGCGCGCCGTGATGCCGTGCTCATCGAAGGGTTGGATCGCGACACGGATCGTCTCGCTGGGCGTGAAGGTCAGGCGCCAGCGCCGATCCTTCACGTCAACATCGACGGCGCTCCCAGCATCGGCAAGCGCGGCGAGCGCGGGCAGGTGCGACTGGAGCCACTTGCTCTCCGCGCCGGGCGCGGGGCCGGCGAGCGGCTTGTTGAAGTCAAGCGTCAGCGTGACGCGCGAGCCCGCGAGGAGCGGCCCGATGCGCGATCGCTGGTCGCGCGCGCGCGCGAGGTCCACTTTGCCGACGGTCCAATCCGCGCTCGACTTCGTGGCGAGTGCTGATGTGCTGGGCGAAACAGACGCGTTCGTGTTGACCAGCGCGAGGACTGCCGCGGCATACTCCGGCGGCGCGATGTCGGCCGATGCGGCGATGATCGATGGCGGTTCAACGAGCAGGATCGATGCGACTTTGGTCGCATCATCGCCGCTCGCGAACGCGTACTCGAGAGTCGCGACGGTCTCGGGGTTGGATCCCGCCGCGACGCCGGGGTCGAGGAGCATCTCGAAGAGCTCACCCTCTGGCGCGCTGGCGTCGAGCGGGCTTGTGGCGCGCTTGCCCTGCCAGGTCAGCACGGCCTTGCGCCAGGGGGTGCTCTGTCCATCGATGATGGTGCGGTATCGGGCCTCGATCTGCGTCTGCGCGGGCTGGCGAGGCGAGCGAGAGAGGAGTGCGCGGAGTGCGATCGGCGTGCCGCGGGCGTGCGCGGCGGTGTGCCCTGCGCTCGCGAGCTGGGTGCGCTTGGGCCACACGGCGCTCGACCATGGCGCGGCGACGCGGAGGAAGCCGATGCGCGTGAGCGAGGGCGCGGCTGCCACAAGGATGATGATGGGAAGCGCCGCGAGCGAGAGTGCGCCGAGCGCGGCCGCGAGGCGGCGGCGGTCGAGCAGTCCTGCGCTGCGCCCCATCGCGGCGAATCGGCGTGATGCTTCGCTCGAAGAGAGTGACGCGAGGTCCGCGATGCTGGCGGGGCCGGATCCCTCGCGGCCTTGCGCGAGCTCGAGGCCGCTGGCGAGCACGCCGCGAAGCCCGGCTTCTTTCGCCGCGGGAGTTGATTCAAGCCGGAGTGCGACGTCGGTCAGCGTCGGCTGGAAGCGCCACGCGGGAAGAAGGCGGACCGCGATGAACCACGCGGCGAGCGCGACGCCGCCGAGCCAGAAGATGGCGCGGAGCGCCATTGGCATGCGGAGGACAAAGTCGAGGAGGCCAGCAACGACCGCCGCGCCGATGAGCACGGCCAAGCCAAGGCCGACACGCTGGATGATGAGCTGGAGCCAGGCGGTGCGACGCAGCGAGATGATGGCCCGGGCGACGTTTGCGATGCCGCGATCTGGCGCGCCCGGGACGGATGGCTCGCCGGTGGGATCGGCGTTGCTCCTGGAGGGAGGACTCGCGGCCGCCTTACCTTGGCCCGGAGCATTGTTTTCGCCCATCGTGCCTGCCATTCGTCTGTCCTTTGTCGGGGTTGCCTGTGCTAGGAGGTCTTTCGGTCACCGCCCACCGGTCCCGGGATCATCGACCATGATGCGCCGCCCCGTCAATGTACGGCAGAAGCGGGTCTTCAGGTGCGGCGGATCCGTGTCACAATGCCGTCACGGACGGGCGCGAGGGCGAGGGATGCCCCATATTCTCGGGCTTTCATCGGGCGGCGTGGTGGGTTGGCTGCGTGGCTGTCTGGCGAAGACTGGGGCGAATCTGTCAGGAAAGCTTGATGAGGCGCCTTCCGATCCACTCGGCGCCGGCGAGCAGGATCAGGAGCGCCAGCGCAAGGGGCTTGTCCCAGAGGGTTTCGATGTCGGGCGTTCCCAGGAGCGTGACGCGTCGATTTGGAAGTTCGCTCAGGATCTCGGCGAGGCGCGATGGGTCGACGGCGCGGCCGCCGGTGGTTGCGGCGAGAGCGAGGAGCGCGGCGTGATCGGCCTGCGGGAAGCGAAGCTCATCTTCGGGGAGTGCGATCTCGATGCGTGCGGTGAGCGTCTGGCCTGTGAGGCCGGTGAGCCAGGGCGAGACGGGATCGACGGAGTAAACGCCGGGCTCAAGCCCGGTCCAGGAGCGTGCGAAGGAGGCGGACTGGGTCTCGCCCTCGCGCGCGGCCTCGGGCGCGAGCGTGATGATCTCGCCATCGCCGGAGTTGGTGGCAACGGTGCGCGAGACGCGGACTTGCACGGCCTGGCCTTGTGCCGCGGCGACGAGCTTCTGATCGAGAAGCCGGAGTGAGATGCGGACGGATTGGTCCACACGCGCGCGTTCGGGTGCGGCTTCGAGGAGTGCCTGGTTGCCGCCACGCGCGAGGCTCTCTCGCGCGAGCAGGCGGATGAGCGGGATCCAGAAGCGCTCGGGCAGCGTCTCGCCGCGGCCGAAGCGGTATCGCCATGTCTCGTCGGTTCCGACGAAGAGGCTGCGGCCTGCGCCATAGCGCATCGTCATGACAAGTGGCTGCCCGGGCGCATCGGGAGAGTCGGCGAGCCGCGCCTCGGCGAGGACTTCGGCGGTGGGCTTGAGCCAGCCCGTCTCGATGCGCTGAGCCCACTGGAGCCGCGGCCAGCCGAGAGATGGGTCGGCGAGCGCGGCGGGCCACGGATCCTGCGGACCCGGGCCGAGCATCAGGACGCCGAGTCGCTGCGCGCCGGAGGCGGGCGCCATGATGACGGGCATGTCGAAGCGCTCGAGCTCGGTCGAGCCTGCGGGACTCGCGAAGGGGATGAGGTCGGCGATGGCGCTCTCGCGCCACGCCGCGGGCATCGCGCCCGGGCCGCCGATGAGCATCAGGCCCGCGCCGCGCTGCGAGACGAGCCAGCGCAGGCTCTCAAGCTGCTCCTGGCCGAAGAGGCCGGGGCGCAGGTCGCCCAAGATCACCACGTCGATGCCAGCCCAGTCTTCGCGAGTGCGCGGCACGGACTGGAGCGGCTCGGAGCCTTCCTGCAGAAAGCGTTTGTCGGCCGAGAGGATCCATGTGCTGGAGCGGATGGAGCGCTCGCGCATCAAAAGGTTCTTGAGGTAGCGATACTCCCAGCGCGGATAGCCATCGATGTAGACGACGCGGATCGGGCGATCAACAAGATCGATGCGAACGGGCGCGGTGTTGTTCTCGAGGGAGAGGTCGGGTCGCGGCAGCACGAGGCGCACGGACCAGGTCGCGGGACCGCTCTGTTGGGCGCTGGTCATGAGGGTGTAGCGACCGCCGGAATCGCCGACGAGTGGAACTTCGCTCAGCACGAGGCCAGTGGCTTCGTTGATGAGCTGGAGCGTGCCGCCGGTGCTAGCACTGCTGTCTGTACTGTCACTGCTTTCACCCTCGCCGCGTCGCTCGACATCGACGACGACGGGGACCTGGTCGCCGAGGAAGGCTGCGGCGGGCGCCTCGACGCGCGCGATCGCGACATCGGGGAGCGGGATTGCCGATCCGAGCGGCGCGACGAAGACGGGTGTCTGGCGTGCTTCGAGCTGCGCGAGCAGGCCGCGGG
>JBBQGR010000107.1:0-7661 GCA_038323185.1 Phycisphaerales bacterium
GCCTTGTGCGATGTCGGTCGGCGCGGCGGCGGGAGTTTCGGGCGAGGCCGGATCAGCCGTGCCAAGCCGGGGAAGCGTGTCATCATCGCGCTTCATCGGCGCGCCGATCATGGCGAGCGGATCGCCGAGCGTTGTCACGCGCCAGACCTGAGCGTTTTCCTGGCGTACCGCCGCGCCAATGGGGGCTCCGGCGAGCAATCGCCCCATCACCTGCGGCGTCGGCACGAAGGCCTGGAGGAAGGGCTCATGTACGGAGCCGACATAGACGTACGAGCCCTGATCGAGCCAGCGCCCGCCCACCGTCGTGCGATCCGCAGGGTTGCGCGCCGACCACGAGTGGACCATGTGCACCATCGTTGGCACGCGCTGGATCGGGATGTCGCCGGGCTCGCGCCGGCCCGCCTGAAGGTCGAAGTAGTCCCAGTTGCCCATCGTGTTGACGAGGACAAGGCCCGCGTCGAGGGGTCGAGCGCTGGCGGTGCGCCACGCCGCGGCGGTGTTGTTGGGCGTATCAAAGAGCGTGATCGCGAGCTTGATCGGCCATCCTTCACTCTCGGCGACCTTCTTGGCCTGCGTGCCGTCCCACGTGTTCCAGGGCGCGGTCTCTGCATACGAATCAAAGATCCACGCGGCCTCGGGCTGGACGAAGAGCGATGACATGGCGCGATAGACACCTCGCGCCGAGGAGCCAAAGAGCTGGCCGCACCACGCCCATCGTGCACCAGCCTTTAGCCCCTCGCCGCTGCGCCCGACGCGGTCGGTGAGCGCGAAGAAGTCCTTGTCGTCGTTGCTGATGCGCGCGGGAACGTTCATCGCGAGCGTGACGGCCTCGAGCTCGTCGCCGAGCTTGTCCCACGTGAGGCCGCTGGCGGACGCGGCGTCGCGCGCGATTTTTTCGAGTCCATCGGCGTGCTTGACCTGCATCGCGGAGTTCACGTCCTGCCCCGAACCGACGAACGAGAAGGGCTGGCCCCACCCCGCGGCGAGCGCGAGGCCGCCTGCCCACGCGGGATCGTTCGCGGTCGCGAGCACAACGCCGGGCGGAACGTGGCCAAGCTCGCGCCAGCGCGAGGCCAGCCGCGTGACGGGGTTGGCCGATCCCGCGGACTGCGCGACCGCATCCCACGATTGCTCGTGCGCGAGCTGAACGGCGACCGGATCCGCGGCCGCGAAGGTCGCGCTCGCTTCCTTCGAGGGCGCGGGCCCGAATCGCATCACGCGCGCTGGACGGAAGGCACGTGCGAATCGTGCGATGTCCTCGCGGGCCTCGGGCGTGCCATCATCGATGAGAATTGGGAAGCGAAGACGATCGGACCACGCGCCGATGGCCGCGAGGTACGAGGGCGCGTCGCTCACGATCACGATCGTGCCGAGCACCGTTGTGCGAGCGCGGATCGCCGCGAGGCGCTGTCCGAGAAGGAGCTGAGGCGGAAGAGGCTGGCCCGCGGCCTGTGGCGCGCTCGCGGCTGGTGGCTGCGCGGGGGGTAGCTGCGTTACGGGCGTTGTCTGCGCGCTCGCCCCCGTGAGCAGGGCGGAGGCGGCGACGAGCGCCATCGCGACCGGTGCGGCGCGCGACATGAAGGGCCGTTTCGACGCCGCGGCTGTGGTGAGCATCAGCAACTGTAATCTCCCGCACAGACTGGCGACGGAGGAGGGCGCTCGGCGCATCCGGAAGGCACGAGATTGGACGCGGCCCACGACGTGTGGTTCCGCGTGCTGCCATTGCGCGGCGACATTTTCAGGGGTTCACGCATCTCGAAGTTGCCGTGTAACCCGGGCCAGATCGCGCGTAACTCCGCGTGCGAGGCCGCGAACAAACGGTCCTATTCCGCCATTGGCCTCATCGTCCTTGCGGTACCAAACCCGAAGTGTTCACACACCCTCAAGAGTTCACCATGATCACGTCACGCCGATCGTTCCTTGCCGCCGCCCTTGTTGCCGGGGCTTACGGCGCGTTCCTGCCGCGGCTGGGACTTGGTGTCGGACCCACCATGTTTCCCGGCGCGGGCAAGCGCCTGCTGATCCTTGGCGGCACTGGTTTCCTCGGCCCCGCCGTCGTTGAGGCAGCGAAGGCGCAGGGCTGGAGCGTCTCGCTCTTCAACCGCGGCCGCGCGGAACAGCGCAAGGGCACGATCGAGGACGTTGAGAAGTTCTACGGCAACCGCGACCCCGACAAGCGCGCCGTCGACACCGACGAGACAAGTCCCAGGGGTCTGGAGCAGTTGGAGGCCGCGGTGAAGGCTGGCACGCGCTGGGACGCGGTGCTGGACAACTCCGGCTTCTACCCGCGCCACGTGAAGGCGAGCGCGGAACTGCTTTCGAAGGCTGCCGACCGATATATCTTCATCGCGACGATCTCGGTCTATGCGTCCAACGAGCAGAAGAATGCCGACGAGTCGGCGGCGCTGGGAACGATCGCAGACCCATCCGTCGAGACCATGGGAACTCAGGGCGAGAACTACGGCCCGCTGAAGGCGCTGTGCGAGCAGGCGGCCGCCGCGGCGTTTGGTAAGCGTGCGCTCTCGATCCGGCCGGGCTTCATCGTTGGCTCGCGCGATGATTCGGACCGCTTCACGTACTGGCCCGTGCGAGCTGCGGCGGGCGGACCGATGCTGATCCCGGGCAGCCCCGAGCACCCGGTCCAGTTCATCGACGTGCGCGACCTTGCCAACTTCATCATGGCCTCGATCTCGACCAACGCCAGCGGCGCGGTCAACGCGACGGGCCCGGTGAAGCCGGATCCGAAGGGCGATTGGGGCGTGCTCGTCGCCGCGTGCCTCGCCGCGGCCAAGGCCAGCGGGAAGACACCCGCCGAGCCTGTGTGCATGGAGAGCAGATTCCTCCAGGCGCAAGGCGTCTTGATCGGCGGCGAACTTCCGATCTACATCCCGCCGGAGGGTGAGGCCGCGGGCTTCCACGTGCGGAGCATCAAGCGCGCCATCGAGCTCGGTCTTAAGACGCGCCCGATGGAGGAGACGTGCGCCGCGGTGCTGGCGTGGTGGCCCGGCGAGGTCGAACGCCGCACACGCGTGACCAAGCAGTTGATGGAAGAAGCCGAGAAGGCAGGCCGCCCCGCGCCGCAGACGCCCGACCCCGCGCTGCTGCGAACGGGCCTGAGGCCAGATCGGGAGGCCGAGCTGCTGAAGGCATGGGGGGAGCGGAAGTAGCGCCAGCGCAAGAAGTGGTGGAGCGGTGCGGAAGAAGTGGTCGAGTGGCAAAGTGGTCGAGTGCGGGATGCACGCGCGGACGCGGCACGAGCGAGCGGGCCGACGCACGGCTTTAGGCTTGACCACCTGATCACCTGATCACCTGATCACCTGATCACCTGACCACCTGATCACCTGACCACTCTGCTCCCTCGCCCCTTCTTCCCATACCCTCCGGCCATGCCGAATCTGACACGGGACCAGTTCCTCGCGCTCGCGGCTGATGGTGTCTCCGCCGCCGTCACGCGCCTCGTTCCTGTGGTAACCACGCTTCTTGCTGATCAGCTCACGCCTGTCGTTGCGTATCGCCGCCTCGTCTCGCCCGATCCGCGCAGCGCGCCCTCGTTCCTGCTCGAGTCTGTCGAGGCGGGTGAGCGGCAGGGGCGCTACTCGGTGTTGGGTGCGCGGCCACTGCTCGAAGTTGTTGCACGCGGCACCAGCGTTCGCAGCGTTGGCGCGCTCTCGCGTGCTGATCCACGCTCGAACGTGGCCGCCATGCCTAGCGATGTGCATGCACACGCCGATCCATTCGCCATCATGCGTGAAGAGTCGCGCCGCCTGCGACTCCTGCCCGCGCCGGGAACTCCCGCGTGCTTTCTCGGCGGCTGGGTCGGTTACGCGGCGTACGACAGCGTGCGCTACACCGAGCCGGAGAAGCTCCCCTTCTCCAGCGCGCCGCGCGATGATCGCTCGCTGCCAGATCTCCACTTTGGCTTCTACAACGGCCTTGTGATCTTCGATCACGCCCAGCGCGCCGTCCACGTCATCGAGCTCGCGATGATCGAGCCCGGTGCGGACCCGGCCGCGGCGTACGACCACGCCATCACCTCCATCAACCGCACCGTCGAGCTCCTCAACACGCATACCGAGCCGCTGCGCGCCTCCGAGATGCCCACACCCGGCGGCGATCTCGGCACGGCGCTGCCGAGCAACCTCACGCGCGAGGCCCACGGCGCGATGCTCGCAAAGGCGAAGGAATACATCGCCGCGGGTGACATCTTCCAGGTCGTGCTTGGCCAGCGCTTCGAGCGCCCGAGTGCCGCTGATCCGTTCGATGTGTACCGCGCACTGCGGGCCGTAAATCCCAGCCCATACATGGCGTACATCCAGGCCCAGGGCTGCATCCTGATTGCGAGCAGTCCGGAGATTCTGTGCCGCGTGCGCCGCACGAGCGCGGGGATGGAAGTCACCAACCGCCCGCTCGCGGGCACGCGCCGCAGGGGCAAGGACCCCGCCGATGACGCACGCCTCGAGCGCGAGCTGCTCGCGGACGCGAAGGAACGCGCCGAGCACATCATGCTCGTTGATCTCGGCCGCAACGATGTCGGCATCGTCGCGCAGCCCGGCTCGATCGCGCTCCCGAGCGTGATGGAGGTCGAGCGCTACAGCCACGTCATGCACATCAGCAGCACCGTGACCGGCACGCTGCGCGAGGGGCTCGACTGCTGGGACGCGCTCCGCGCGGCACTCCCCGTCGGCACCATCTCTGGCGCACCAAAGATCCGCGCGATGCAGATCATCGATGAACTCGAGCCCATCCGCCGCGGCCCATACGGCGGCGGGCTCGGCTACGTCGGGCTCGATGGCCAGATGGACATCGCCCTCACCCTTCGCACCATCGTCGCGCCGACCGAGCCGCCCTTCAGCGCGGGCCCGACGTGGACGTACCACCTCCAGGCCTCCGGCGGCATCGTCGCAGACTCAATCGCGGAAGACGAGTACCAAGAGACAGTGAACAAAGCCGCAGCAATGGCACGAGCGATCACAGTCGCGGAACACTCCTTCGGTGGCGAAGGCGATGGCCGATAGGCACTAGGCACTGGGAACTAGGAGAAGAGAAAGGCGAACGCGGAGACGCGGAGAAGAGCGGAGGGGGCGAGGGTGTTCGCGAACTTCGATGCGCGGGTGCCGTTGAGACGGGTCCAAGTGGTGCGTGCTGAACAACGAATGCCGACGGCGCTCGCGCCTTCCAGATTCCTCTCGCTGCATGGGAGGGAGCACTCCCTCACAGTCGGGCTGCACTTCCAGCCTTTGTCTCCAGCTCCCAGTCCCCAACGCCTCTCCTCTCTGCTGCTCTCCGCGTCTCCGCGTTTGCCTTTCTCTTCCCCCAGTGCCTAGTCCCCAATCCCCAGTTCCTTCCCCTTCCCTTCCCCTTCCCTTCCCCCCCCTGCCACGTTGGCAGGACGCCGCCGATTCGGCTCTTCACACCGGCCCAGACGCTCGCGGAAGCCCCTTTCTTGCGACACCGGCTCTGGCACGCCTCTTGCAACTTGCCTCGTGATCGCCGCCCTGCGCTTCGGGGGCGGCGTCGGAGGCTTCTTGATGCGCATGGATCGCTTTACCACCGCCGCCCAGCAGGCCCTTTCCGATGCACAGTCTGATGCGGTCGCTCGTTCCAGCCCCGAGGTTGGCGGGCTGCACATCCTGCGTGCGCTGCTCAAGGAGCGCGGCGGCGCGCCCGCCTCGATCCTCACCAAGGCCGGAATCGACGCCGCACGCGTCGGCCAGGTTGTTGAGGCCGAGCTGGGGCGACTTCCCAAAGTCAGCGGCAGCGCTGGCTCCACCGGCCGGGCCGCGGTTGAGATTCTGACCAAGGCCGACGAGATGGCCCGTGCCCTGTCAGACTCGTTCGTCAGCAGCGAGCACCTGCTCATCGCATGCGCGGATGTCGCTGGTCCCGCGAAGGACCTCCTGGCACTCGTCGGCGCGACGCGAAGCAAGCTCGAAGAAGCGATGAAGGCCATCCGCGCCGCCAGCGGCGTCTCGAACATCTCCGACGCTTCCGCAGAAGGCTCCTTCGAAGCACTCAAGAAGTACGCCATCGACCTGACCGAGAAAGCCCAGCAGGGCAAGCTCGATCCAGTGATCGGGCGCGATGAGGAGATCCGGCGCTGCATGCAGGTACTGTCGCGCCGCACGAAGAACAACCCGGTGCTCATTGGCGAGCCGGGCGTGGGCAAGACCGCCGTCGTCGAGGGACTCGCGCTGCGCATCGTCAACGGCGACTGCCCCGAGGGCATGCGCAACAAGCGGATCATGGCCCTGGATGTCGGCCAGCTCCTCGCCGGCGCGAAGTTCCGCGGCGAGTTCGAGGAGCGACTCAAGTCCGTCCTGCGTGAGGTGCAAGCCGCCAAGGGCGACATCATCCTCTTCATTGATGAGCTGCACACCATCATCGGAGCTGGTGCCGCCGAGGGCGCGGTCAGCGCGGGCAACCTTTTGAAGCCCGCATTGGCGCGAGGCGAGCTGCGCTGTATCGGCGCGACCACGCTGGATGAGTATCGCAAGCATGTTGAGAAGGACGCGGCGTTCGAGCGCCGCTTCCAGCCGATCCTCGTCGATCAGCCCAGCGTCGAGGAGACCGTCGCGATCCTTCGCGGCCTCAAGCCGCGCTACGAGGCCCACCACGGCGTGCGGATCCTGGACAGCGCGATCCTCGCCGCCGCGACGCTCTCGCACCGCTACATCGCCGATCGATTCCTCCCCGACAAGGCCATCGATCTCGTCGATGAGGCCGCGAGCAAGCTGCGCATCGAGAACGACAGCATGCCCGGCGAGCTCGATGAGCTGCGCCGGAAGATCATGCAGCTGGAGATCGAGCGTGAGGCGCTGAAGATCGAGCGCGGCACCACACTCACTGGTAGTGGGACCAAGAACACCGCCCAGGAGGGCGGTGCAACGAGCAAGGAGCTCGCCCGCGTCGAGCGCGAGATCGCCGAGCTTCAAGAGAAGAACGGCGCGCTCACCGCGCGCTGGGATGAAGAGAAAAAGGAGCTCGACGCCGTCAAGAAGGTGAAGGAGTCCATCGCGCAGCGCCAGATCGCGCTTGATCAGGCCCAGCGCCGCGGCGACCTCGAGTCCGCCGCGCGAATCCGCTACGGCGAGATGCGCGAGCTCGAGCAGCAGCTCGCCCTCGCCGAAAAGAGCCTCGCGCACCGCCAGGCCCGCGGCGACGCGCTCGTCAAGGAAGAGGTCGATGCGGAGGCAATCGCCGAGATCGTCGGCCGCTGGACCGGCATCCCCGTCTCGCGCCTCGTTGAGGGCGAGCGCGAGAAGCTCACTCGCATGGAGGAGCAGCTTCGCAAGCGCGTCGTGGGGCAGGACGTCGCGGTGAAGGCAGTCGCGGACGCGGTGCGCCGCAGCCGCGCAGGCCTCAGCGATCCCAACCGCCCCATCGGGAGCTTCTTGTTCCTGGGTCCAACGGGCGTTGGCAAGACCGAGACATGCAAGGCACTCGCCGAGTTCCTCTTCGACACCGAGGAGGCGATGGTGCGCGTCGACATGTCCGAGTATGGCGAGAAGCACGCCGTCGCGCGACTGCTCGGAGCACCCCCCGGCTACGTCGGCTACGACGAGGGTGGCCAGCTCACCGAGGCCGTTCGTCGCCGCCCGTACAGCGTCGTGCTCTTAGATGAGATCGAGAAGGCGCACCCCGATGTCTTCAACGTGCTCCTG
>JBBQGR010000108.1:0-7629 GCA_038323185.1 Phycisphaerales bacterium
TGAGCCGCCGCCGAAGAACCGGGCGCGGGCGCCGCAGTAGGCCTTTGGCGGTTGTGAACAGAGTGATCATTGAACGGGACCGCGGCTTGGCCGCGGTCCCGGCGTTTTTGGGTAGGTCGGCTCTTCGAGTCGTCTTGGCTCGGGATCTACGAACGCATGTTTGAAGTGTCGGCGGCCGCGGCGCGGGTGAGCGTGGCGGTTTAGTGTGGGTTGGCGATGTGGCGGGGAGAGTGATTCGACGAATGTTGAATTGTGAGGGGTACCTGCACCACTTCGTGGTGCGTGGAAAGGGAGGCTTGGTTTCCGGGGGTGCGGCTTCGCCGCGACCCCCGGCGGTTTACCATGGCCGCTTCGCGGACATGAGGGAGAAGAGTCGGTTCGGAGAACCGAGGTGGCCGGAGAAGAGTTGGTTCGGAGAACCGAGGTGGCCGGAGAAGAGTTGATTCGGGGAACCGACGTGGCCGGAGAAGAGTTGGTTCGGAAAACCGAGGTGGCCATGAAAAAACCCTCGCGTAGCGAGGATTTGAGGTGGGCTTTGGATCTGTGACGTGCAGTGCCGTATCGCGTCGCGTCCCGTCGCGTCGTGCTGCGGCGAGCCTGTTAGGCCTTGAGCGTGAGGAACTCGGCGACGGAGTTGAGATCGCCGGTGATGGTGTGGTCGAAGGTCATGGTCCAGGAGCGGCCGATGTCGGCGCGAACGACTCGGGCGGGCTTCTCGCGGCTGATCCACATGCGATTGCCGCGGTTGAAGCGGTTGATGCGTTGGGAGCGGACGACCTGGGCGCGGCGGAGAGCCTTCTTGTTGGCCTTGTCGGCGCGCATGAGGCGTTCGATCGTGTCGCGCTGGTCGTCGGCGCGAGGGGCGCTGGCGACGGTGAGCGTGATTTCCTGGCCTGCCTTGAACTGGGTAACGTCAACCGCCATGGGAACCTCCGACAGAGCTGTCCAACCGGGAGGGCGCGGCCGAGTGCCGCGGCGAGCCGGGTGGGGTCGACATGATAGGCGGGGCGGAGATTGGAGTCGAGGGGGGAAAGGGAGAAGGAAGGTGGGGGGTGGAAGGCGGGGGTGGAAAGAGGTGGTGGAAGGAGGGAGAGAAGGAAGGAAGGCAGGCAGGCGGGAGGCTTGTTCCACGGAGAAGTGACTTGGCCGCGTCCTATCATGGCGGATGAGCCAATCTAGCCAGCCGATCCCGCCGTCGCAGCCGAAGTTTGATTCTTCCATGGGGCACATGCAGCGGCCTCGTTTGCGGGCGGTTCGGGGGTTTCCGGCGATGATGGGGCAGCAGCAGGTGCTGGGGCTTGCGGATGCGCGGCAGATCTCTGACAAGGTGGTGTACACGTCGCCCGCGGCGCAGAACCTGCTTCCGATGATGGATGGGAGCAAGACGCTGGATGAGATGGTGGCGTCGATCGGGCGTGGTCTGACGCGGCCGATTCTTGAGGGTCTGGTTGCGCAGCTTGATGACGCGGGCTTGCTGCAGGGGCCGACGTTTGATGGGATTCTGAGCAAGATGCGGGCGGACTTTGACTCGGCGCCTGTGCTGCCTCCGGGCACGACGGCGGCGATTGCGGAGGCTCTGGCGACGCAGGAGTTTGAGGGTGCGCCGGGCGCGACGACAGATGAGGAGCGCGAGGCCTTTGGGGTGGCGCGGCTCAAGACGCTGTTTGATCAGTGGGTGGCCGAGGGCCTGAAGGAAGTGACGAATCCGTCGCTGGACGCGCTGCCGAAGGCCGTGGTGGCGCCGCACCTTGATTATCCGCGTGGCTGGATCAACTACGCCCACACGTATGGGCGGCTGCGGGTTGTGGACCGGCCGGACCGCGTGATCGTGCTTGGGACCAACCACTTTGGTGAGGGTACCGGCGTGGTTGGTTGCGACAAGGGGTTCCAGACGCCGCTGGGGACGTGCGAGGTTGATACGGAGTTTGTGGAGGGGCTGCGCAAGAACCTTGGCGCGGAGAACGCGACGAAGCTGTTTGCGAACCGGTACGACCACGAGCGCGAGCACTCGATTGAGCTGCAAATTCCGTGGATCCAGCACGCGTTTGGGATGGGGCCGGATGGGAAGTATCCGAAGGTCTTCGGCGCGCTGGTGCATGATCCTTCGGCGAACAACGGCGAGAGCTACGACGGGAACGGGCTGGCGCTTGACCCATTTGTCGAGGCGATGAAGGCGACGCTGTCGGCGGTGCCGGGCCGGACGCTGGTGATCTCGTCGGCGGATCTGTCGCATGTTGGGCCAAGCTTTGGGGATCAGGTTCCGATGGCGGGTGAGGATCCGCAGACGATTGAGTTCCGCAACGGGATCTTCCGGCATGATCGGGAGATGCTCGGGCTGCTGGAGCAGGGGAAGCCTGATGAGCTGATCGCGTCGATGAGCTGGCAGCAGAATCCCAGCCGCTGGTGCAGCCTTGGGAACCTGGTGGCGGCGATGCGGATCACGGGCGCTGAGAAGCTGACGATCTTCAGCTATGCGGGCGCGATGGATCCGCAGGGGCAGGCGCTGGTGAGCAGCGTGTCGGGGATGATGGAGTAGGGGTGGAAGAAGCGATGCAGCGAGGGAGTGATGCAGGGGAGGGAGATTCAGGGGGCGGCGGAGCGTTGGTGGCGAGATGATCTTTTTGAACGAAGCACCATGATTGAAGTTGCTGCCATGTCTGGTGTTCCGCTTTGGCAGGTGGTGCTGGGCGGCTTGCTTGGTGCTTTGATCTGCGGCGTGGCGGGGTGGGTGTTGTGGGGGCGGCGGCCGGACTTGGACCGGGAGCAGCAGGCTGCGGACGTGGCGGCGCTTACTCGGCCGGAGCTTGCGCTGCGAATGAGCGAACGGCTGCGCGCGTGGCGGCATGGGCTGAGCGAGCCGACGCGGCTTGCGTTGGGTATTTCGTTGCTGCTGGTGGGATATCACGCCGCGGCGTACTTGTTTCCTGATGCTTGGCTGGCGTTTCGGGTTCCCGAGGCGCAGTGGTGGATGCTGGTGGGCGTGGTCTTGGTGCTGGTGGGTGGGTCGATGGCGATGGATCGGATGGAAGGGCGCGGGTGAGGGGCTGGGTTCGCTGGGCGGGGGTGGGGAGGGGGTCTGGGCAGGGGGTCTGTTACGAAGCCGTGACGCTCGGTTGGGAACTGTGCGGAACCTCGGGCCGTATGCTGGACGAGTGAAGATGCGGCGCGAGCGCGTGAAGGCTCGAGGTCGTGTAGACTCTTTCCTCGCGAGGTTTTTGGCGTCTGGGGTTGGCGTGTGTTCGTACGTCGTTGACTTCGGCGCGAGGTTTGAGTGGTTGGTTGGTGTGGTTGATTGGCGTTGCTGATTGGCGTTGTTGGTTTCTGAAAGCTGTTGGCTGTAGATTGAGGTGATTCATGCCTTCATCGAGCGTCTGCTGGGGCATCGAGATCGGGGCTGCGGCGATCAAGGCCGTGAAGCTTGAGGCGGTTGCGGATGGTCGCGTCCGGGCCTTGGACTTTGCGGTGATCCAGCATCCCAAGGTGCTGAGCGAGCCGGGCGTCAATCCGAGCGAGGTGCTGAAGGTCTCGCTGGCGGCGCTGGCGAACCAGTGCGACTTTGCGAAGTCGTCGATTGCGATCTCGATCCCGGGCCACTCGGGCTTTGCGCGGTTTGCGAAGCTGCCGCCGGTTGAGCCCAAGAAGGTGCCGGAGATCGTGCGGTTCGAGGCGATGCAGCAGGTTCCGTTTCCTTTGGAGCAGGTGGAGTGGGACTACCAGACGTTCGTATCGCAGGACTCACCCGAGGTCGAGGTGGGGATTTTCGCGGTGACGAAGGAGAAGGTGGCCGAGCGGCTGGCGATGCTCTCTGACATCAGCCTGAGCGCGAGCTATGTGGTGCTGAGCCCGATCGCTGTGTACAACGCGCTGAACTTTGACCTTGAGTTCGGGCCGCAGACGCCGGGCACGATCATCGTGGACGTCGGGACGACCTCGACGGATCTGGTGATTGCGACGCCGGGGCGGATGTGGGTTCGGACGTTCCCGATGGGCGGGCATCAGTTCACGCAGGCGCTGGTGGACCAGTTCCAGCTTAGCTACGCGAAGGCCGAGAAGCTCAAGCGTGAGGCCGAGGACAGCAAGCACGCGCGGCAGGTCTTCCAGGCGATGAGGCCGGTCTTCACGGACATGGCCCAGGACATCCAGCGATCCATCGGCTACTTCCAGACGCTGCACAAGGACGTGCCGCTGACGCGCCTTATCGGAGTTGGCTCGACGTTCCAGCTGCCGGGGCTGCGCAAGTATCTCAAGCAGCAGCTTGGAATGGATGTCTACCGGATCGAGGAATTCAAGAAGTTGCCGCTGGAGGGTGCCGACAAGGACCCCGCGAAGAAGGCGGCGTGGGACGAGGCGAGCTTGTCGCTTGTGACGGCGTATGGCCTTGCGCTTCAGGGCCTTGGCGAGAATGCGGTGGGCGGCAATCTGATGCCGGTGCCGGTGCTGCGCAAGGCGATGTGGAAGGAGAAGATCCCCACGTTTGCGGCGGCGGCGGGGCTCGCGGTCGCGGCGGGTGCGGTGATGTTCATCACGCCGGTCCGCAACTACTTTGTGGTGAGCGGGCCGGAGGGTGCGTCGGATCCGGTGGTGCGGACGGTGCTGAATCGGGCCGCGGACCTTAAGCGTCAGGCCGAAGAAGCGGGCGTGCTTCAGGCTGGCGACACGGACATGCGCGGGGCCAACATTGTCGCGCTGATGTACAATCGCCAGGTCTTTGACTTCATCGCGGCCGACGTGGTGCAGATGCTGGATGCGGGCAACACCAAGGCGGAGACGTGGGCGACGGAGATCGGGGCGACGGTGCCGGCTGATAGCGCTGGCACCGTGCGTGATCCGATGGCCTTCTCGCTGACGCGGTTTGACGCGACGTACGAGGCGCCGAAGGTGGCGGCCGAGGCCGATCCGTTTGCTGGAGCTGGCGCGGAGAACCCCGATCCGCTGGGGATCGCGGCCTATCCGCGACTCAAGCTTGAGCTTCAGCTGGATACCAACCAGCCCGAGGCCACGCGGTTCGCGCGTGAGTCGCTTGATCGCTGGCTGCGGGCCAATCAGCGTCGTGAAGGCGTGCCCTATGAGCTGCGTGCGGAAGCGCCAAGCTTCCGCGTGGTTCAGTCCCGCAGCGCTGGCGCGGCAACCGACGACGCCGGACCTGGGCGGTCGCTGAATACGGGTGCTGCTGGGCGCGGGCCCATCATCGGAGGCGGCCGGAGCGCTCCGGGCGGCAAGGGCGCGGGTGACGAGTCGGACACCGAGGCGTACATGAAGCTTCTGAGCCAGCAGACGCGCGACACATCGCGCATGGGACAGGTGGTTGGAGGTGGCGGAGGCACCGTCGACTCAGCAGCCCAGCGTGAGAACCAGTCCAATGCGCAGGCGATGTCTGATGTTGAGTCGATCGCGCCGCTGATGCCACCCAAGAACGCGAAGGCCGATCCTTCGAAGGTGACACTCGTCTGGTACGCGGTCTTCGTTCCCCCGGCAGCGGCCGAGGGTACTTCTGAGGGAGGTTTGAAGTGAACAAGCTCAAGCCCGTTCTAGACTGGGTCAAGCAGAACCTGGTGATTGTGATTTGTGCGGTGATCATCCTGCTGGTGCTGCCGCTGTCGTACGTCTTCAGCTCCGGCTGGGCTGCGGACCTTCGCAAGCGGCAGGAGACCAACGCGAGCGGGGAGCTTTCGAAGGTGAACGCTTCGGGCGTTGACTATGCGTTGCCCTCGTTTGACCCTGCGGTGCAGGCGATCTCGCACAAGGGTGCGCCCAACGCCGCCCTGATTGAGTTCTTCAGGGAGGCTCGCGCGAGCTTGCGTGGCCAGGCCGATGGCGTGGCGCAGGCGGCGTTGGACTTCAACCGCGGCGTGGGGCCGATCGCCAAGGAAGTTGGCCGTGAGCCATTCGTGGCTCTGGTAGAGGGCCTCTTCCCCGATGCTCGCAAGACCGCGACGGAGCAGCTCAGATCAGAGCAGAGCGCAGAGAAGTTTGACGCCCTGACGCCCGAAGAGCGTGAGAAGCTGGTCGCGACGCGCGCGGGCGAGCTCTCTCGTCCCAAGCTCGACGCGATGGAGGACGCGCTTCTCGGCAAGCGCGGCCGGCCCAATCCGTTCCAGAGCCTCGTGACGCAAGTCCGCGGCGGGGGCAGCCTGGATCCCGTCGGCCTGCGGGATAATCTCCGCAGCCTCGAGATGCGCGAGAAGGAACGCATCACAGCCAACAAGCGCGACCTGACGCTCGAGGAGCAGACCGCGCTCAGGACCCTCCTCGCCGACCGGCGCAAGGCCGAGGGGCAGGCTCACGCTCGTGGCATCTCGGTCTTCTTCTCGCTCGACGCCATCAACTCCAACCCTTCGCTCGGATCGGCCCTGCCCAGGCAGGGGCTGATCGATCCTCTCGCGATGCAGTCCGAGGGCGTCAAGATGGCGACCTACTTCGTGTATCAGTGGGACCTCTGGGCATATCAGGATCTCATGGCGGCGGTCGCGCTCGCCAACCGGCGTCCCGACGGCAAGATGAGCGGCGTTGACGAGTCGATCGTCAAGCGCATCGAGTCCATCCTGCTCAGGGATCCCGAGGGGATCTTCGGCAACTCCCCCTCTGCTGGTTCGACGGACGGGCTTCCCACCGCCGAGCCGACCGCGCTGATCCCGGGCATGGCTCCGCTGGACCCCAGCCTCTCCATCACCGGGCGTGGCATGGGCCGATGGAACAAGGTCTATGACGTCCGACGCGCCGAGATGGTCGTCATCGTGTCGAGCGCACGGCTCAACGAGTTCCTCGCTGCGATTGCACGCACCAACTTCATGACCGTCACCGACTTGGACCTGACCAAGGTCGATGCGTGGGATGCGCTCCGCCAGGGCTACTTCTACGGCGATGAGCACGTGGTTCGGGCACGAATCTCAATCGAGAGCGTCTGGCTGCGCGACTGGATGGGCCAGCTCATGCCCAACTCGATCCGCACCACGCTCGACATCGCCGAGCCCGCGCTGGCTGAGGGCGCAGCGCCGCCAGCACCCAGCGGCGGCTGAGTGAACAGGACGCAACGCCGCAGCCACAAAGCGCGAGCGTGAGAGAGAGCAAGCACGCGGGTCAAGACCGCAGCAGTACGCGGTGTGTTTGAGGTGGTTTGTAGCCGTCCGGACTTGGTTGACTTGACGTTTGAAGGCAGCCGCGCCGGGCTCCGAAGCAAGAGTGACGCGCGATCAAAGCCTGATCGAAGCCTGATCGAAGCACGATCAAGGCATGAAGGGAAGTGTGCGAGATGAAGCTTAAGGGCATCAATCCACTCGAACAGAACGCAGACAAGATCGTTCTTGGCCTGGTCGGTCTGGCCGTGGTCGGCGCAGGAGCGCTGGCCTTCCTGGCCCCCGGCAACACCATCAAGGTCGGCAACCAGCCCAATCTTCCGCTTCAGGCCGCGTTCGATCCCGTCGAGCTGGCGGCGCAGGAGCTGCAGCGCAATCTGGACGCCACCGAGCCTCGCAAGCCCGAGCTTCCGACCTTCAACCTCTCGAGCAAGGTGCGGCTTGGCAACGCGCTTCCGATGAAGATGCCTCTCGGTGCCGAGCGTCGCCTCGCGATGGGTTCGGCGCCCGATATCGGCAAGGCTCCGCTTGGCGGCTTGCCCGCCGCGGCGGCCTT
>JBBQGR010000109.1:0-7567 GCA_038323185.1 Phycisphaerales bacterium
CGCGACCGTGGGCGGCGCGAAAGCGCCGCACACGGATTGCATCGAACAAACCGAACACGGCCCGCCGGAGGGGCGGGCCGCGTTCCTTCTGTGTTTGGGTGGGACGTGATCAGGACGTGATCAGGACGTGATCAGGACGCGATCAGGACGCGATCAACAGTTAGGCCGCTACTTTGGCCTTCGGCGTCGCCTTCGAGGCCTTGACGGCCTTCTCGCAGATCGTGTCGAAGAGCTTGGGATCTTCGATGGCGACCTGGCTCAGCATCTTGCGGTTGAGCGTGATGCCAACGAGCTTGAGGCCGTTGGCGAAGAGGCTGTAGCGGGTGCCACGCATCTTGCAGGCTGCGGTGATGCGCGTGACCCACAGGCGGCGGTAGTCACGCTTGCGTGCGCGACGATCGCGATAGGCGTACACGCCAGCGCGGATGACCGCGTTGCGGGCGCGATACTTGCTTGTGCTGTTGGCCCCGAAGTAGCCGCGGGCCTTCCTGAGAATCCTGTTACGAGCCTTGGTACGGGCTGAGCCCTTGCGAACGCGAGGCATCGATCAACTCCTGTGACCGTTTGGTCACTCATGCTCGACTCGGGGTGGCCAGACGCTGGCCAGCTTCGCTTGTCCCGTCGAACGGTCCGTCTCGAAATCCCGGGGCCAGAAGCTCGGTGCGAACACCACGCTGCCTGCCACGGGGTCAGATCTTCTTAGTGCCAACTGCGAAGGCTTAGCCCTTCGCTGCCGCGGCCGCAGCCTTCGCCGCCTCGCGAGCCGCGCGACGCTCGGCAGGGGAGGGGCTGCGACGGATCGCGGTTCGGGGCTGCTCGCGACCACGAAGGCGCTTGAACAGCAGCCGCTCAAGGCGCTTGGCATCGCTGCCAGCCATGAACGGATCGTTGCGGTACTGGCGGAGCTTCTTGCCGCCCTTGCCCGAACGCAAGTGCTTGTGATTGGCGGAACGGTGGCGGACCTTTCCGCTCTTGGTGATACGGATCCGCTTGAGCAGACCCTTGTGGCTCTTGTTCTTGGGCATGGCGAAACCTCACTCAGACTCCCGGATTTACCGCTCCTGCGGGAAGTCTCGGGCCTTGATGATAGGCCCACACCCCGATCACTTCCAGAGCACTCTGGCGCGGGGAATTAGGCAAACGTCTCGAAACAAAGCACCCCGCGGCAGAGGCTGCGGGGTGGGAAGATAGGCGGAGAAACGCGGATTGCCGCGGCCAGGCTCAACAGATGCACCGACCCTGATCCGGGGGTACCTTGTGTGCCCCTCTGCTCCCAGGCGGGAGGATCACTCGCCGGTCGGGAATCCGGTGATCACGGTGCCCGATGTGGACGCTGCGAGATCGGCCGCGACCTGGTTCTTGGGATCCAGGCGGGCCGCCGCCGCAAAGGTCTGGCGTGAGGCGTCCATCTGGTTCAGGTCGCGCTGGACCATCCCTAGGAGCATCAAGGTCTGGGCATCCTCGCGGATCTTGAGCGCGGTGCGGAGGTTCTGCGTCGCGCCAGCGAGATCGCCGGTGCGCCGGAGGTGCAGTGCGCGGAGGATGTAGCCGTCGGGACGATCGGGCGCGAGTGCAACGACGCGGGTTGCCGCGGCCCGCAGCCGGGCCTGATCTCGCAGCACGAAGGAGAGTTCGCCAAGCCCGATCCAGGCGTCAACATCATTGGCGTTCTCGATGTCGCGCGTCAGCTCGAGGAAGATGTCACGCGCCTCCACTGGCTTCTCGATCTGCACGAGGCACATGGCGCGAAGATGCTTGAGGTCGCGGCGGCTCTTGTTGTCCTTGTTGCGGAGAAGGCGTGCGAGGTTGGACTCGGCGTCGCCGAATCGCGAGACGGCGATCTGCGCACGAACGAGATCTTCGGTGATGTTCTCATCATCCGGCGCGAGCATCCGCGCGTCGGAGAAGGCCTGGGCCGCATCGGCGTGGCGCCCTTCGAGCATCGCGATGTGTCCCAGCGTCTGCTTCACACCCGCGCTGTGCGGGAAGTTGGCCGCACGCTGCGTGAGAAAGTCGCGTGCCTGGGTGAGGTGCCCCTGCTCCATCATCATCTCGGCCGCGGCGATCGAGTACTGGGCGTCCTGCTTGTCTCGCTCCGCGGCCCCGAGGTAGCGGCGCAGCGCCTCGTCGGTCTGGCCGATGCGCTCGGCCATGATGCCCTGGAAGTACCAGGAGTCGACGTTGGTATCGTCGATCTTCTCGGCCTCTGCGAAGGAGATCGCCGCGAGCTCGACGTTGCCCATCTCCATGAACGTGCGTCCGCGAAGCACGTGGCTCTTGACAACGTTCTGGTTGAGCTCGATAGAGATTGTCACGTGCTTGAGCGCCTTGGGCAGGTCCGCGGCGAGGAAGGCCTGATGCGCCATCTGGTATTCGGTTGCGCTCTTGAGCGCATTCATCTTCATCTTCGCGGCGTTCATGTGCTCCGTGGTGTACTCGCCGTGGCCGGTGCAACCGCCAAGAAGCAGCCCCGAGGCGGCAACGATCACGCCCAGGCCAAGGAGGGAACGGAACTGGCGGCTCGCGATGTCTTGATTCTTGATCATGGCTTGCTCCACTGTGTGGGTCGGACTCTGAACGACTCCAAGGCTGGCTCGGTGGTCGGCGGCGATGAAGGCCGCGGGCCCCGAGAAACGAAAAAGGCCGCGCCCTTCGAGGGGCGCGGCCTTGTGTGCCCTGTGTTCTTATCGGAGATCTGCGGGACCGACTTTTCGGTCCACACCGATTCTGCGGCGTCCTTTAGCGTGTCTACTTGGCGGGATCGAAGCCCTCACCCACCTGCGTGAAGGTCGAGGTGGCGGGAGTCTGCCAGGAGTTGCGGCCAGCATCGCCCATGGCCTGCACGAATCCGTGAAAGTTGCTGAGAACGCTGCCGTTCCCGAAGAAGAGGCGAGCCGTCGAGTTCGCGGGGGTCGCCGACGTCGCGGCGATCGCCGTGCCATCAACGAGGATCGTCGTGATGCCGCTCATTGCGTTGGGGTCGGTGGGCTCATCCATGCTCTGGTCGTTGCCCTGATCGTTGCTCTGATCGTTGTTCTGGTTGTTGTTGTTGTTGTTGTTCTCAAGGTTGTTCTGACCAACCGGCTCGGTGGTCGGAGCGGGCGCGGGCGTGTTGGCAGGCTCATTGAAGGGCTGCGTCGCGGGCTCGTCAAAGGGCTGCACTGGCTCGCCACCGGTGTTGTTCTGACTGTTCGTGTTGGGATCGACGAAGGGCGCTGCTTCGGTGTTCGAGGGCGTCGTGAAGGTCGTGCTGGCGGCGGGCTCGGTCGTGGTGCTGAACGTCCCGTCCGGAGCGGTCCCGGCGATGATGTTGGGGAGTGAGTCGTTGCCGGGAGCCTGGCCGACGCGGCGGATGATCGTCTCGCTCTCACCCTTCAGGATGCGGCTGAGCATGCTGCGCTCGGGCCACTCGGTCTTGTTGGTCGCGATCTTCTCACGCAGGCCGATGACCTCCGGCTGGTTGGAGTTCAGGGCCAGCGAACGCTGCGTGAGCCACAGGGCACGCTCGGTGTTGCCCGCTCGTGCCATGTCGTCGGCCTCGAGGTTCAGCATCGTCGTCAGGCGATCGCGGCTGAAGGGCAGAACACCTTCACGCGCACCCGCGCGGGTCCGGGCGACATAGTCCTTCGCACGCGCCCCGCCGGTGGCAAGGGCCGTGTCGTTCATGATCGTCGGCGTCACGAGGAAGATGATCTCGCTGCGTTCGGTCGTGTCGTCGTTGCCGCGGAAGGCAGCGCCGATGACGGGAATGTCGCCCAGCAGCGGAACCTGGCGGCGGGAGCTCTCGGTGCTCTCGCGAAAGAGACCGCCGAGGACGATGGTCTGGCCGTCGCGAACGATGACGTTGGTCATCAGCTCGTTGGTGATCTCATCGGGGATCGTGACGGCGGCGCCCGTGGCATCGTTGGCGTCGCGGATGACGGCCTCCGAGACCTGCGGACGAAGCTCCATGCGGATCAGGCCGTCGTTGGTGATGAAGGGACGGAAGCTGAGCTGCGTACCAGTATCCAGGAACTGCACAGTCTGCGTCGTCGAGGTATCGGTGCTCGTCGTGCTGAGGTAACCGACCTTACGACCGACCAGCACGCGGGCGGGCTGGCGATTCAGAGTCAGGATCTTGGGGTTGGAGAGGATCGTGGTGTCCGTGACCTCGTCCAGCACCCGCATGAAGATCGCGACGTCGTCGCTGACCACGCCGATCTTCAGACCACCGGGGCCAGCCGTGTTACCAACGTTGCTGACCAGCGACCGGCCGTCGCCATCGATGGGGAGCGGGTTGCTGCCGCCGGGCGCGGTGCGTCCGTTGATGAGTGCGTTGGTAGCCTGGAGGGGGCCGCCGAAGCCGACGAAGTCGCCGAAGTCCATGTCCGCGATCAGCGAGAAGTCAACGCCGAACGCGTTGGCCTCGTTGAGGCTGGTCTGAAGGATGGTGGCCTCGACGAGCACCTGTGCCGGGCGCGTATCGATGAGAGCGATGAGAGCCTCGATCTCCGTGACATTCTCTTCGTAGTCGTAGATCACGAGCATGGAGGTGTGGGCGTACTCCTCGCTGCCCAGCGGCACGTCGCCCATGGAGGGGAAGCTGCCGGTCTTGCCGTTGGTCTTGATCTGGCCAGCGATCGCGCCACCCTCACCCGTTGAGAGGAGGGGCGTCACGAACCCTGCGGCGTCGGTGGCATTGAGGAAGTTGAGCGTGAGAACCTTGCTGACACGTCGGCGCGAGGCCTGCTCCATCTTCTGAAGCTCATCGAGCGTGTAGATCATCACGAAGTTGCCCTGCTCAACATAGCCGTAGCCGTTGATGTTCAGGATGGCGTCGAGGGCCTCGTAAAAAGTCACGCCGTAGAGGTTGGCGGTGACGCGGGCCGAGACGTTCTTGCTCGCGATGATGTTCTTCTGGCTCTGAAGGCTCAGCATCTCAAGGACCGTGCCAAGCTCCTCGTCGGAGACGTGGAGATCAACGATCATGTTCTCATCGACGCGAACCAAGACTTCCGCGTCGGCATCGGATGGGGCCGGCGCGGGAGCCGCGGCCGGAAGGCCCCTGGGTGCCGGGGGCACGTTGTACGGCGAGGGACGGTCCTGGCGGACCGGCGCCGAGTTCTGGGCCAGGGCGCTGGTGGTGCCAGCCACAGAGGCAATCAACAGAGCCGCCGCGATGGTCACCGCGCGACCAGAGATCTTCACACCACGATCGTCATTGATCGACATTGGTCGTCCTCGCTTCTTCGTTTTCGTTACGACTCGCGGCACTGCTGCCGCACTCCTGCACAAGCCCCACGCGAGCGCTCAAGACCGCCTCGAACGTGCGAGCCCGCGGCACGCCGCGTCCACTCGCTGCTCATTCGTCGTCGTTCGGCGGGTCCGACTTTGCGCAGAACACGCAGGCCGCAGCATGAATGAGGATCATCCGGACGCAGATCCACAGAACTCGCAACGTCCGCAGCGGTTCTCATGGTCACCAGTGGCCTGTCGCGCAGACCCTGCGCCGCGTAGCATTGGCACCCACGCCTTGATGAAGCTCGGTTACCGGAACCCGTTGCTGGCATTGAGTCTGTTTTCTCCGCACCGATTCACAATTCAATCGCGAAACCACCGTCGCCTTGCCCGGCTCAATCACGAATCCACTCGTACTTCAGGAGTTCACCATGGGTCAGCACTCAGCCGCCATCGCCGCACCCGCCCGCCGCACCCGCATGTATGCCGAGCGTCTCCTCGTCGGGGTGACCCCGTTGATCGCCGCGCGGAAGCCGGTCTTCACGAAGGGTGGTGACACGATCACGATCGATGCCAACCACGCGGCCTTTGTTCTTGGGCACCTGGCGCTCTATCCATCGGGAGTCATGCGACTGATCGGCCGCGAGGATCTCGCGGCGAAGCTTGCCATGCCCGCGGATTGGGAAGAGAAGTTCAAGAACGGTGTGCAGTGCGTTGATGATCCCAGCGGGACCATCTATCCCGCGTTCGATGCAATCTGCGCCGCCTACTTCCGCGCAACCGACGCCATGCTCGACGCGGTCGAGTCGATGGACGACGCGATCCTGCTGACCCCCACTGCCATCGAGAGCTACGCCAAGATGTTCCCTGTCACCGGGGCGACGCTCATCTTCATGCTCAACAACCACACGATGATGCACCTTGGGCAGGTGAGCACATGGCGCCGGTGCATGAGCCTGCCTCCGGCCTGAGTCCTTCAGCCAGACACAAACGGGTTGCTCTCTCGCTCGGCGCCGATGCTCGTCGCGTCGCCGTGGCCGGGCAGCGCGCGCGTCTCGAGCGGCAGCGTGAAGAGCCGCGTGCGGATTGATCGCTCGAGCTCCTCAAAGCTGCAGCCAGGGAAGTCCGTGCGCCCCACACTGCCAGAAAAGAGCGTGTCGCCGACGATCGCAACCCCCGCCGAGGGCGCGTGCAGCGTGACACTTCCCGGTGAGTGGCCGGGCGTGTGCAGGACGCGCCACTCGATCCCACACAGGTCCAGCACGTCACCATCTTTCAGGAGCCGCGTGGCCTTCGGCGCGGTGACTGGCGTGCCCGAAAATGCCGACAGGTTCAGCTCGGGGTCGAGCAGCCACTGAGATTCAGCCTCGTGGATGAGGATGGGAAGGCCGGGGAACGCCGCGGCGACCTCCCGCACGCCAGCGATGTGGTCCACATGCGCGTGGGTCAGGATGAGTGCCTTGGGCAACAGGCCTCGCTTGCGGATCGAGTCCAGGATTGGACCCGGCCCGAAGGAGGCGTCGACGATCCAGCAGTCTGGCGAGCCTGTGGTCGAGAGGACGTAGCAGTTGGTGGCGTACGGACCCAGCGTAAAGACGCTGATCTCCAGCCTCGGGCGGCGGATTGGATCGGCCTCGGCGGTGCCCTTGATCGCGTTCTCTTGACCCATCTGTATTTCCTGTAGACTAAAAGACCTATGGGGCCTGCGCATCGGAAACCGGGTCCAACCCGGCCACGCGCTCTTGCCTCCTATTCGAGCGAGCAACTCATCCAAGGACGATGCTATGAACCGCTCCAACGACCGTACGTCCCACCACGCCAATCGGAACGAGATTCATCTCGCCAAGGATCATCGCTCCGCCAATGGTCATCCGCCCGCGCGAAGCGGCGCAACGAGCATGGTGTTGCTGGTCGTGCTCCTGTACTCGCTTGCCCTCTTGCTCGCGGTGGTCCTCGTCTTCCGCGGACAGATCGAGCTCGGGCTGGTGGGCGCGATGCTCGTGCTCACAATGTCGCCGGTCGCGTTCGCGCTCGTGGCCGGGCCGGGACTTCGCCTCCAGCGTGAGCTCCTCGGACGAACTACGGACCTTCATCACGCGATCCGCGAAACCGCAGATCAGGCGGCGCTCTCCGACGACGCGCGAAAGGTGCTGAATCGCCAGCGCGAGCGGGAACTTCTCTGCAACGCCATCGAGGAGGACATCTCAGGCCAGAACTGGGACGCTGCGATGGTCCTCATCAAGGAACTCGCCGACGGCTTCGGCTATCGGGCCGACGCCGAGGCCTTCCGTCGCAAGATCGAAGAGGCTCGCGAGCAGGATATGAACGAAGAGATTGACGACGCCGTGTC
>JBBQGR010000110.1:0-7545 GCA_038323185.1 Phycisphaerales bacterium
TCGGAAACGGCGTCCTTGATGTAGTCGAAGATCAGGCCGCGAACGTTGCGCCCCTCGATCACGCGCTGGCGGAGGCCATAGAATGACTGCCGCTGGTGCTCCATCACCTCGTCGTACTCAAGAATATTTTTACGGACCTGGAAGTTGCGCTCCTCGACCTTGCGCTGGGCCCGCTCGACGCTCTTGGAGAGCATCGGGTGCTCGATGGCATCGCCCTCTTTCATGCCGAGGGTCGAAAGAATCTTCATCGTCCGCTCGCCGGCGAAGAGCTTCATCAGGTCGTCATCGAGGCTGACGAAGAAGCGGGAGGAGCCTTTGTCGCCCTGACGGCCCGAGCGCCCGCGAAGCTGGTTGTCGATGCGGCGAGATTCGTGCCGCTCGGTGCCGATGACGTGCAGGCCGCCGAGGCTTTCCAGCGTCTCAAACCAGTCAATGCGGTGCAGCATGAATCGCCCGTGACTGTCGAGCGCTTCTCGCAGCTCCTCGGCCTTCATGCCTTCGATCCGCTTGGGCGAGACCCAGGTGTGGCGGAGAGCCCACTGCCGGAGCAGCTTGATCTCCAGATCGGCAAAGGCCATCTGCTCGACCTCGCGCTTGGGGAGTTCGAGTTCGGCCGCACCGATCTTGCGGTAGACATTCTCGCGGACCTGCTCTGTGGTGGCTGCGATGGTCAGCTCGCGCGAGCACAGCCCGCGCCGGAGCCAGTGCTCGAGCAACTGTTCGCGCGAGCATTTGCCGAGCTTGATGTCGGTGCCGCGCCCGGCCATGTTGGTGGCAACCATCACCGCGCCCAGTTGGCCGGCGTTCTCGATCATCAAAGATTCGCGCTCGTGCTGCTTGGCGTTGAGCACTTCGTGCTTGATGCCGTGCTTCTGCGTCAGCATCTTCGAGAGCGTCTCGCTCTTCTCGACGCTGGTCGTGCCGACCAGCACCGGGCGGCCCGCATCGTGAAACTGCTTGATCTCATCGACGATGAACTCCCACTTGTCTTTGCCCGAGAGGAACATCAGGTCGTCGTAGTCGCGCCGGATCACCGGCAGATTGGTGGGGATCGCCACGACATCCAGCTTGTAGATATCGTGGAACTCCTGCGCTTCCGTATCCGCCGTGCCGGTCATCCCCGCCAGCCGCTTGTACATCTTGAAGAAATTCTGGATCGTGATGGTCGCTACCGTCTGCGTCTCCTGCCGGATCGGCACGCCTTCCTTGGTTTCACAGGCCTGGTGCAGGCCGTCGGACCATTGCCGCCCGACCATCGGCCGGCCCGTGTTGACATCCACGATCACGATGCTCGGCTCGGTGCGCCCGGTCTGCGGATTCTCACTCGGGGCCACGATGTAGTCGCGGTCGCGCTGGTACACGACGTGGGCACGCACCGATTGCTCGAGCAGGTGCGGCAGGTCCATATTCTCGCCGACGTAAAACGACCCGACATTCGCCGCACGCTGCGCCTCCGAGATGCCCTCGTGGGTCATGTGGGCCGACTTGCGGTCCATCTGGATCTCGAAGTATTGCACAAACTCCTTGCGGGTCCGCTCCAGCACGGGCAACTCTTCCTTGGCCTTGCGAAGCTGCTCCTGCATCGCGGGAATCTTGTCCTTCTCGCGCGCATTGCGGATATCGCCCTCGATGCCTTTGACCATCCGCTGGCAGTGCTGCACCTTGTCGTCGGCCTCCTGCCACGGGCGCTGCTTCTCGACCAGGTGGATCGCCAGCCGATTGGCCAGTTCGTACCGTGGCGCGCCATCGTGGGCCGAGCCCGAGATAATCAGCGGCGTGCGGGCCTCGTCGATCAGGATCGAGTCCACCTCGTCCACGATCGCGTACTCCCGCTTCCGCTGCACCTGCTGATCGACGCTGCGCTTCATGTTGTCGCGCAGGTAGTCAAAGCCGAACTCCGCCGTGGTCCCGTACACCACATCGCACTTGTACATCTCGCGCTTCATGTACTCCGGCTGCATGTGCATCGGGTGGATCGCCCCGACCGTCATCCCCAGCGCGTGGAAGTACGGGTACGTCCAGTCGCGGTCGCGCTGCACGAGGTAGTCGTTCACCGTCACGACGTGAACCTTCATGCGCTCGATCGCCGCCATGTAGCACGCCAGCGGACCCACGATCGTCTTGCCCTCGCCCGTGCGCATCTCGCTGATCTTGCCCTGGCACAGCACGATGCCGCCGATCAGCTGCACATCAAACGGCCTCGCCCTGAACGGCGGCCGGCTCTCCGGATACGCCTCGCGCACCGCCTCATAGAACTCCGGCGGCACCGAAACCTGCATCCAGCCCGGGATCGGATCGTTGTTACCTGCCCACTCCCCAACCGGCGGCACTGCCTCCAGCGCGTCGGCCTCGGCCCGGATCTTCGCGTATATCTCCCGCATCGCGGGCGTCAGCACCGAGGGAACAAAGTTCCGCTCGGGGTTGAAGACGTTGCGAATCCCAACCGCCCGGTCCATCGCCTCACGCGCTACCGCGAAGGCATCGATCATGATGTCGTCGGGGCTCTCCTTCTTGTCGATCCGCGCGCGAAACTCAATCAGCTTGCCGCTCAGCTGCTCATCGGTCAGCTGCCGAACCTTCGGCTCCAGTGCCGAGATGGCGTTGGTCCGCTGCGTATACCGCTTCACGAAGCGGTCGTTGCGCGTGCCGATGATGCGGTTCAGGATCGGGCCCAGAATCGGAATGCCTGTCTCTGCCATGGTGTGTACTCGCCAGCAAGGGGCGCAAGAAGCCGCGCCGCCATACGTTGTGACACCGCAAGACCACACGTCACGTGCTGATCCGCGGGTCGATGCTCAAAGTTCTTACGAATGCCGCCTGAGATGAAGTGAGTGTCCGTACGGTGGGGTCCGGTCCGGCCACAGCCGAACGCGCTCCTGCACAGCCCAACTTCTTTGCCTTCGCGGGCACGATCGGATCATGCCAAGAGCAAGACCCGCGGCACCTTCGCGCCGCCAGCCCGCGACCCTCACCCAACCCGCGGCGGAGGCAGGCTCGTCACCATAATCAGCGGCCGCCGAATCACAGGGGCCGTCGCGCCTTCGCCGCCCCGCAGCCCATCCGCCCGCGCGAGCCTCGAAGCAGCAACCAGCCGCGACGCCGCCGATGCAACGTCCGGCCGATGCTCATCACGCCGAACAACCCGCGCCTCCTGCCGAACCGAAGCCTCCACAGCCATCCGCAGAACCGACTCAGGTCCGGTCCTGCTCGCGGCCTTCAGCCCCAGCGCGTTCGAAGCCTGGAACGCGAAGGCGACCACCAGCAAAAGCGACAGCCCGCCAAGCATCGCTCGGCTCGGTGCCCTCGTCTGGATAGCCTCTTCGTGCATGTTCACGTCGACTCCTAGGAGCTTTTCATCGACCGTCCGCCACAAGCTCATCAGGCCAGATCAAGGCAGACTTCCCATCCACCCAACAGTATCCGTCCCGGAGCTCCCAGAGCGGCCCGCCCTCAGCACTCTCAAAGCAATCGCCCGACTCGCCCCGGGAAATTTTGATGCCGTCGGTCGCAAGTCGTGACGCCCCACCAACGCGCCCGAAGGGCCCCCATCAACGAACTCGCTTTGCCTAAGAAGCGGCAGCCACCCATCCATGGCCACGAACCGGTGCAGGTAGCCCCCACCACCTCCTCAATCTGATATTGTGGGCTCCGTCAATGCCCCGTCCGATAGTTCTTCCACTTCTACTCCGGCACTCCGCCACGGCTGTTAGAGTCTCTCCATGTCTGCCCAGCCCCCTTCCCAACCCCCTTCCCAACCACCTTCCAACCCCGCTTCCTCACCGCCACCTGATCCGACCGATCCGCTCTCCCATGCGCCCCCATCCTCTCCGCGGCAGGACGCCGCCGGATCTCACCCAAGGGAAGACGACATGATCGCCACGCGCCAGAGCCTGCCCGTCACCCGCGACTCGATCACCCATAAGTTTGCCATCGAGCGCCACGAGGGTTACCTCACCATCGGCCTCTATTCTGATGGCCAGCCCGGCGAGATTTTCATCAAGATGAGCAAGGAAGGCTCCACGATCTCCGGCATGGCCCAGGCCTTCTGCCGCGCCTTCAGCCTCGCCCTCCAGCACGGCCTCTCGATCAACGACGCCGTCGCACGGTTCAAGGGCATGCGCTTCGAGCCAATGGGCATGACCAGCAACCCCGACATCCCCAACGCACAGTCCATCGTGGACTACGTAGCCCGATACCTCGAGCTCCACTACGGGACGACGAAGCGCCGTTGAGCCCCCGCAGAGACCGCCGCTCAACACTCTCACGCCGCTCTTGGTTCCCTTGATCCGTCAGATTTTTTAAGCGTTCGGAGCGGTGCAACTTACCGCCGCGCTGCGCTCATCCCACCCGGTTCGGAGGCGTCTCCCCCGCCAGCGCCGCCCGCGCGTTGTCCCACACCATCTCCGCCATCAGATTGCGATACTTCTCTTCGCCGCTCCCGACATGCGGCATCAGCACGCAATTGTCCAGCTTCAATAGCCCCGGATGAACCTGCGGCTCCTTCTCGAAGACATCGAGTCCCGCGCCCCAAATCCTGCGCTCCCGCAGCGCCTCAACCAACGCACCCTCATCAACGATCGCCCCGCGCGCCGTGTTGATCAGGATCGCATTCGGCTTCATCATCGCAATCCGCGCCGCGGAGAAGAGCCCGCGCGTCTCGGGCGTCAGCGGCGTGTGGATGCTGATCACATCCGCCTCACGAATCCCTGCCTCAAGCTCCACTCGCCGCGCACACAGCGGAGCCATCTCAAACTCATGGTGCCGCTGACGCGCGGTGTAGAGCACGCGCATCCCGAACCCGATGCCGCGCACCGCCGTCGCAAACCCAATGCGGCCCGGCCCCACGATCAGCAGATTCCGCCCCGTGATGTCCGTCCCCAAAAACTCGGCCGGTGCCAGCGGCCCCTCGACACCAAACCGCCCCGAGCGCACATACCGATCTCCCTCCGCAACACGCCGCGCCACCGCGAGCAGCAGCGCCCACGCCATGTTCGCGGTCCCTTCCGTCACGGCATGCGGCGTGTTCGTCACCATGACGCCCTGCGCCTTGCACGCCGCGAGATCGATGTTGTCATGCCCAACAGCGAAGTTGCAGACACACTTCAGCCCGCCCCCGCAAGCCTCCAAAAACTCCGCATCTACGCGCTCGGAGACCCACGTCACCACCACCGCCGCGCCGCGCACCACACGCAGCAGTTCCGCGCGAGGCAGCGCCCGCATCGCCGTCACACGCCGCACACGCGCCCCCGGCACCTCCACGCGCCCCGGCACGGCACGCGTCACGACCACCAGCGGCCCCGACCCGTGCTCCTCAATCGCAAGCCCCGCAACGCCTTCATGCACTTCGTTCATCCCATGAGCGTACCGCCGCGCCACGCGCCGCGGTACCCTCGCATCCATGAACGCGCCCGCCGCCACGCTCCACCCACCCCCCAGCCCCCGCCCCAGCCTCCGCATCATCGCTTGGAACATCCTCCACGGCGGCGGCCCCAAGCGCATCCCCGAGATCGCACTCGCACTCCTCGCTCAAGCACCCGACCTCGTCGTCCTCACCGAGTTCCGCCACGCCCGCGGCGGCCAACTCCGTGCCACGCTCGCCGACGCCGGACTCGAACACCACCTCACCAGCTCCGACTCTTCCAGCCACGCCAAGGCCAACTTCATCCTCATCGCCTCGCGCTTCCCACTCCAGCACATCGATGACGGTCCATCGCTTGACGCCCCGCGATTCCTGCACGCCCGCCTCAACCTCACCACCACTCCGCTCGACCATCTCGACCTCATCGCCGTGCACATCCCAGACCAGGTCGAAGGAGGACGCAAAGCCCGCTTCTGGAGGCACCTCGTCGCCCAGGCCCCAGCCTGGGCCGCGAGCCACGCGATCCTGCTCGGCGACCTCAACACCGCCCGCCGCGGCATCGACACGCTTCGCAACGACTTCGGCGTGTCAACCTGCGCCGATCTCATGGGCGCCTTCGCCACGGCAGGATTCCAGGACGCCTGGCTCGCGGCGAATCCCGGCCAGCGTGAGCCAACCTGGAGCCTCCCACCCGCCCTGGAAGCGCTGATCCCGAACGAAAATCGCCGTTCTTCCGGCTCCCGCATCGACGCGGCGTACGTCTCAGTCCCCCTGCGGCAGCTCGTCGCACACGTCGCGCACGACCATTCACCCCGAAATTCAGGCACTTCGGACCACTCCATGGTCCTCCTGGACCTCTCAATACAGCTCAAAGATCCACCCTCGAGGACCGAATCGGGCCAAAACTCGCGAAAAATCGACCCTCCCACGAAATGAATCACTGAATCTGTAGAGGCAACGCACACGCACGACCGACAAAACCAGCCTGAATACGCGTGGGAGCACAGGTCCAGGAGTTGCGAAGCAGCGGAGTTGCTGCTAGAACAGACGCATCGGGACCCTAGGAACGCTCGGAAAACACGCCGTTTTGGAGAGACCCCATGGCCAAGAAAGCCGCTAAAGCCCCCGCAGCCCCGAAGCTCGCGAAGCTCGTCGCCTCGCCCAAGCTCCGGAAGAAGAGCGAGCTCTTCACGCTCCTCGCCGATCACAACGGCCTCGCCCGCAAGCAGGTCGCTGGCATCTTCGACACCCTCGCCCGAGTGATGGTCGTCGATCTCGCCAAGCCCGGTGCCGACAAGCCCCGCATGTTCGTCGTCCCCGGCCTGATGAAGGTCACCTCGACCTACAAGCCCGCCAGCAAGGCCGCCACCAAGCCCAACCCCTTCAAGCCCGGCGAGATGATGACCGTCAAGGCCAAGCCCGCCAAGACCGTCGTCAAGGTCCGCGCCCTCAAGGGCCTCAAGTCCGCGGTGTAGGTGGGTGTGGCAGGACTGCTGCCGCTTCCGCTCGACACCACCAAGAACGATGATCACGATGATCACGCACACCGCCGCCTCCTTAGGCGGCGGTTTCTTCTTGTGCGCGACGAACGCGGTCGTTGGGCCCCGTTGGTCGCAGAGCTTGGCCAAGCTTGGCGGCGCAAAACGCGGAGGCAATGAGGGCCTTGTAAACCGCAGACGCCACACCGCTGCCCTCAAACTCCTGACTCCCCGATACACTCGCTCCAATGTCCACCACGACCTCAAAGTCTCTCATCAACCGCGCACCGCCCCGCTCCGTCGCCCTCGAAACCACCCTCCTCCTCCACGGCGTTCCCAAGGCCGAAGGCGGACCGCTCGCGCGCGAGCTCCGCGCCATCATCGAGCGCGGGGGCGCCCACGCCGCGATCTGCGGCGTGCTCCGAGGCCGCCCCATCGTCGGCATGACCGACGAAGAACTCACCCAACTCCTCGACGCTCCCAAAGTTCCCAAAGCCAACACGCCAAACCTCGGCCTCCTCCTCCACCAAGGCAGCGACGCCGCAACCACCGTCAGCACCACCATGGAGCTCGCCGCCAGCGCGGGCGTCCGAGTCTTCGCAACCGGCGGCCTCGGAGGCGTCCACAAAGGCTTCGCACATCACCTCGACATCTCCCCCGACCTCATCGCCTTCACGCGCTTCCCCGTCGCCGTCGTCACCAGCGGCT
>JBBQGR010000111.1:0-7535 GCA_038323185.1 Phycisphaerales bacterium
CTTCTTAAGGCGGCCCTTGAGAAGCTCCATGGCCTCCACGACGTTCATGTCGCTCAGCACCTTGCGCAGGCGATAGACCAGCTCGAGCTCCTTGGGATCAAGGAGCAGCTCCTCGCGACGCGTGCCCGACGCCGCGACGTCGATCGCGGGCCAGATGCGCTTCTCGACGAGCTTGCGATCAAGGTGCAGCTCGGCGTTGCCGGTGCCCTTGAACTCCTCGAAGATGACCTCGTCCATCTTGGAGCCGGTGTCCACCAGCGCGGTGCCGATGATGGTGGGCGAGCCACCGTTCTCGATGGCGCGCGCTGCACCGAAGAACTTCTTGGGGCGCTGGAGCGCGTTGCTGTCCAGGCCGCCGGTCATGATCTTGCCCGAGTGGGGCATGTCGGCGTTGTAGGCGCGGGCCAGCCTCGTGATGGAGTCCAGCAGGATCACGACATCCTCGCCAAACTCGACCATGCGCTTGGCCTTCTCGATCACCATCTCCGCCACCTGCACGTGCCGGTGGCTCTGCTCATCAAACGTGCTCGCGACGACCTCGACCTTGGGCCCGGCGCAGTTGCGCTTGAAGTCTGTCACCTCTTCGGGCCGCTCGTCGACGAGCAGCACGATAATGTTGACGTCCTTGTAGTTGCGCGAGATCGCCTTGGCGATCTTCTGCATCAGCACGGTCTTGCCCGTGCGAGGCGGCGCGACGATCAGCATGCGCTGGCCCTTGCCGATGGGCGTCACAAGGTCGATTGTCCTGCACTCGATCTCGTCGGGCGTGGTCTCCAGCACGTACCGCTTCTCGGGGTGCAGAGGCGTCAGATCCTCGAAGTTGCGCAGCTTGTGGGCCACCTGCGGATCGCGCGAGTTCACACGGTCCACGCGCAGCATCGCGAAGTACTTCTCGTTCTCCTTGGGCGGACGGATCAGCCCCTTGATGATCATGCCGCGCCGGAGGCCCCACCGGCGAACCTGAGTAGGCGAGATGTAGATGTCATCCGGCCCGGGCAGATAGCTCTGCTCGGTGCTGCGCAGAAATCCGAAGCCGTCCTGCATCACCTCAAGCGAGCCCTCGCCGAACATGAGTCCCTGGCGCGCCGCGCGGGCCTTGAGGATCTTGAAGATCAGGTCCTGCTTGGGAATCTGCTGCACATCCGTGAAGCCCTCGGTCCCGGCGACCTTCCAGACCTCATCCACGGGCATCGCCTGAAGGTCGTTCAGGCTGATCGGATCGCCCAGTGTCTTGGGGTCCGTCGACTTGATGACCCGCTCGATCTCTGCGGCCTCGCGCTCGATCTCTTCGTCGGTTGGAAGCACGGCGTCAAGTCGCTGGCTGGAGTACGACGGACCGCCGCCGCCACCACCACCACCACCACCACCGCCGCTGCTACCTCCACTCCCGCCACCACCGCCGCCACCCATCGAGCCGTGCCCCATGCCCCCCTTGCGGCGCTTCTTCTTGCGGCGGCCAAAGCCCATGCCCTGCTGCTGGTACGGGTATCCGCCTCCCCCTCCGCCGCCACCAGACTGGAACGACTGGCCGGCGCCGCCCTGGCCGCCGCGTCCATTACTGCTGCCTCCATTGCTGCCGCCACCGTTCCCGCCACCGGTGCCGGTGCCACCACCACCATTGGTCGACTGGCCGCCATTCTGCTGGCGCTGACTCCAATCATTCGGAGGACGCTCACCCTGAGGACGATCCGACGCCGCGGGCCGCTCCTGCGGCGGCCGATCCGACTGTGGCCGCTCCTGCACGCCACTATTGCCTGAGGAGTTGCCAGACGAGCCGCCAGACGACCCGCCAGACGAGGAGCCGAACGAAGATCCCGGCTGAGTTCCAGAAGAAGACCCGGACGAAGCTCCGCCGTTCTGCGTCCCGCGATCACCGCCGGAACGCTCACCCTGCGAACGGTCTTGGGGCGGACGATCGCCCCGGTCCATCCTGTCCGTCCTGTCCGTCCTGTCCATTCGGTCGCCGCGATCCGCACGATCCGCACGATCCGCACGATCACTTGAGCCCTCCGTCGGCCGCGGCAAGCGAGGCGCAACAACTGGTGCCGTGTCGCGCGTCTCACGCGTGTCGCGCGGCTCACGCGTCTCCACGGGGCGCGGCTCGCGGGCGGGCACGAGCCTGGGTTCGCTGGGTGCCAGCATCGGCGCGGGCGCGGGCGGGCGTGCCGCAGCCGGCGCGCGAGAGGCGGCCTCGGTCTTGCCGCCTTCGGATGCGCCGTCGGGCTCGCGCGTCGTTCGGGTGGCGCGCGTGGCGCGAGCCTTCGGCGCGTCCTTCTTGCTGTCCTTGGAGTCGTTCTTGGAGTCTTCGGCCACGCCCTGCGTCATCTTCGCCATATGAATGAGATCCGGGTCCGTGTTCTTTTGAACACAAGGGGCAGGCCCAGCCCGGGCCAACCCGCTACGCCGCAGCGACCGATCCAGCCGTCGATCCAGAACTGGATTGCGGGACCGGTACCTACTTATCTGCGAAGCCGCGAGGTGCCGCACATGGGGCTACCAATCGCAACAAAGTCCAGTCCCCGATCCCGCTGGTTGCCGCTGGGTACGTGCAACCTCAAAAATTCGCCAGAAGGCAGGAGAAGGCAGAACACAACACGCCAACTCAACGCACCAACCCCAACGCGCATCTAGAGGCCGACAACTCGGCAGTCCACTCGATCATCAAGTTAAAGATTCGGGAGGGCGGGACGGAGCACCCTTCAGGCACTCCTCGTCCCACGCGGAAGTATACCCACTCCAACGTCCGGAGTTACGTGGTCTGGTTTCCCTCGCGTGCCGGGCCCGTCGCGCGTGTCGGTTGTGTCGAGAGCGTCAGCAGCATCGCACGCACTCGCTCGGTAAGAACTTCCATCGACCCATCATTGGCCAGCGTGATGTCCGCACGCCGCCGCTTCTCCTCCAGCGGCAGCTGCGCCTTCTCGCGTCGCCCCAGCTCGCTCGCCTCCCACCCGCGCCCCCGCACCCGAGCCTCCCGAACCGCGAGCGGCGCATCCACAAACACCACATAGTCACACTCGCGGTCAACCCCCGCCTCCAGCAGCAGCGGCGCATCAACCACCACGCCCGCGGCCCCATCCGCCATCGCCCGCGCTACCAGCTTCGAACGCCGCACCTTCACCAGCGGATGGACCAGCTCCTCCAGCCGCGTGCGCTGCGCAGGATCACCAAAGACGATCTCCGCCACGCGCTTGCGATCCACGCGCCCCGTCGGACCCAGCACCCCCTCGCCCCACCATTTCACCAGCCGCTCGCGCACCTCCGGTCGGTCCAGCGCGGCCTTGGCCTCCTTGTCCGAATCGATCGCCACAAAGCCCAGCTCCTCCATCGCCCGCGCCACCTGGCTCTTGCCCGCGCCGATCCCACCCACAAGCCCGATCACTCGCCCCAGGGGCAGCCCCTTCGCCTTCCCCATCTCCGGCCTCTCCTCAAGCCACACCGGCATCGGAACCGCTGCACCCATCGCACCGCGCACCATCGCCAGCCGCTCCTCGCTCCGCGCAATCGAGACCCACGCGAGATCGATCGTCTGTGACCCCGCGCTCGTCACCACGATCGTCCCAAGCCCAAGCGCACGCTCGCCACCGGTCCGGTCCAGCGCGATCTGCTGAATGTTCCGCAGCGGCACCTCCACACGTGTCCGGCGCACCACGCCGCTGGTTGCCGCCATCCGAACGTCCGTCAGCGTGTACCGGCGCGACTGCCAGAGCAGGACCTCGCGAACCAGACGCACGCACAAGATGGCCGCGCCGATCAGCCCCGGCACCGCCCAGAACCACCGCAGTTCAAGCCCAAATCCCGCAACAAGCGGCCCGAGAAATCGGGCCCCAGCCCACCCCAACAGCACGAGCACCATCGCCCACGCCGCCGACCGCCACGAGCGCAGCGCCACGCTCAGGGGCGAAGGCTTGAGAGAGAGCAGCAGCTTCTCGTTGGACGCGATGTGGGGCGTCGACGCCGTGTGCAACGCCGAGCGCGGCGCGTTACGCGAACCGCCGCGGCGCAGGTTGTCGGGTGCGATGTTCAACTGTTCACGCACTCCGGTTGCCACCATCGAGCTTTCGCATCACGAAGTGGACTTTGAGCCTCAGCGCGCCTCTGGCCGCAGCGTCGCCACCGCCGGGTAGTTGCGGTAGTAACCGTCATAGTCCAGCCCATACCCAACAACGAACTCATCGGGGATGTCAAAGCCGACGTACGTCGCATCGACGCCCACCTTGGCCTTGCCGGGTTTGCGCAGCAGCACGCACGATCGCACGCTCGTGGGACGCTGCTCGCGGATTAATCTCGTCACGACCTCAAGCGTCTGACCCGAATCCAGGATGTCGTCAATCACCAGCACGTGCTTGCCCGCGATCCCCTTGGGAATTTCCGACCTGATCGAGGCCCCCTTGCTCTCCATGCTCTTGCCCGGATAGCTCGACACCCCCACCACCTCCAGGCTGAGCTTCAGCGGCATCTGCCGGATCAGATCCGCCGTAAAGACCATCGCGCCCGTCATGATTGGGATGATCACGAGCTGCCCGTGCGACTCCTCGGACCCGTCGCCGCCGAGATCACGCTGGAGGTCCGAAGCGATCTGCGCCCCAAGCTCGCGCACGCGCCGCTCGATGCGCCCGGTGTCGATAAGTATGGACTCGATGTCTCGGAACATGCTCGCCAGCTCCAGCCTCTACCTCAGCCCCGGCATTGAGCCCGTGCGGCGCGCCGTCGAGTACCGCGCGAGCGAATCCTCGATCACGTTGTGCGCCGCCTCGACCGGCAGCACCTCATCAACCTCCACGCTCTTGCCCTCGAGCTGCTTGTAGTCCTCGAAGAAGAGCCGCAGCATCTTGAAGATGTGCTTGGGGAAGTCGCTGGCGTTCTTGAACTCGCTGTAGATCGGGTCCGCCGTCAGAACCGCGATGATCTTGTGGTCCGGATCACCATGGTCCACCATCGACATCATCCCAACCGCCCGCGCTTCGCACAAGGTCAGCGGCGGGATCTCCTCCGTGCAATACACCAGCACGTCCAGCGGATCATGATCCTCCGCGAGCGTCTGCGGGATGAACCCATAGTTCGCGGGGTAGTAGACCGCGCTTGACAGGATCCGGTCCAGCTTCAGCAGCCCCGTGGTCTTGTCCAGCTCATACTTGTTGTTGGATCCCTTAGGAATCTCGATGATCGCGCGGAATGTCGCGGGCAGCGGCTGCCCCTCAATCCCCGGCGTCACGTCGTGCCACGCATTGATCATGGACCAAGGTTAGCAGCCAACGCAAAGTTCCGTGTGCCACCGCCAGGATCACCAGAGCACTGGCAAGTCATCGCCATCCCCATCTGCCGCCTGATTTCCGCGTTTCTCCCTTCTTGCCTGCTTGCCTGCCTTCCTCTCTGCCTCTCCGCGCCCCCGACCTCCCTAACCTATCCCCCCATGCTCACAATCGACTACGCCAACTGCCTCAGCGAACGCGTCGGATCACACGGCATCGACGCCGCACTCCTCGCGCAAGGCGGCCCCGGCGACAACGCCATCAAGGCCGCCACTGCGCGGCTTGCCAAGTCCTTCAACACGGGCTGGGAACGCTGGCGCGGCCTCTGCGATGAGCCCGTTCGCTCAGCCCACCTCGCCGCCGTCAACGCCGCCGTTGATCGCTGCAAGGGCAAGTTCGACACAATGGTCGTGCTCGGCATCGGCGGCTCGGCACTGGGCAACTCCGCCCTCCAGAGCGCACTCAACCCCGCCACCTACAACCTTCTCGCGCCGGGCACCGGACCCGGCCATCGCGCTGGCCCGCGCCTCTTCGTCATCGACAACGTCGATCCCCACTACTTCGCCAGCATCATGGACTTCTGCGCCGCCCAGCCCGGCGGCCTCTCGCGCACGCTCTTCAACGTCGTCAGCAAGTCCGGCGAGACCGCAGAAACCGCCGCGCAGTTCATGATCATCCGCGAGATGCTCCGCGCCGCACTCGGCGCTGACTTTGCCTCCAACGTCGTCGCCATCACCGACCCCGCCAAGGGCACCATGCGCCAGATCTGTGAGCGCGACGGCTACACCACGCTCCCAGTTCCCGACGGCGTCGGCGGACGCTTCTCGGTCCTCTCGCCGGTGGGCCTCTTCTCCGCAGCGATGTGCGGCATCGACATCAGCGCACTCCTCGATGGCGCCGCCGCGATGGGCAAACGCTGCACGCATCCCGACCTCCGCGTCAATCCCGCCGCGATGCTCTCATTCCTCCTGGTCGAGCTCGGCACCAGCCAGGGCAAGCCCAACCACGTGATGATGCCCTATGCCAACGGCCTCTATCTCCTCGCCGATTGGTACCGCCAGCTCTGGGCCGAGAGCCTCGGCAAGGAAAAAGACCTCAGCGGCAACACCGTCTTCGCTGGCTTCACGCCCATCAAGGCACTCGGCACCACCGACCAGCACAGCCAGGTCCAGCTCTACCGCGAAGGCCCCAACGACAAGGTCATCGGCATCGTGGAGGTCGACGATTTCTCCGCCGGTGTCCGCGGCCTCGCGGGAGCTCGTGACGTCACCATCCCCACCGGCCTGGGCGTCGAGGCGATCCGCTATCTCGAAGGCAAGACCATGTCCACGCTCCTCAACGCCGAGAAGCGCGCCACCGAGTTCGCCCTCGTTGAGAGCCAGCGCCCCAACTACACGATCAAGTTCTCGAAGGTCGATGCCCACCACGTCGGCGAGTTCATCATGCTCTGGCAGATCGCAACCGCCTACGCAGGTCTGCTCCTGAACGTCGACGCGTACGACCAGCCCGCCGTCGAGCTCGGCAAGCAGGCCACCTTCGGGCTCATGGGCCGCCCGGGTTACGAGTCTTATCTCACCAGCGTCGCAAGCGTCCTCACGCCCACGCAGTGGATGGTCTGACGCGATCAAAATAAGTTGGGCTTCTGCCCCGGGTAGCCCGGCGGTCGCGGCCGGTCCTCCAGGCCTCAACGCCGCGCCAGGCTCAGATGCCGCCCTGCTTCTTCGCCAGCGCCACCTTGAGTCGCGCCAGATCGCGCTCCTTCGTGCGGCGTTCAGCAAGCTGGGCCATTGTCTCCGCCTGACGCGCGGTGCCGGGCCCCTCAAGACCACGCAGCTCCGATTCCGCATCGCTCAGACGGATGTTCTCAGTCGCGATCGCGTTCTCGGCAAGGATCGTGAGGCCATCCTCCGACATCTTCGCGAACCCGCCCTCAACAAGGAACGAGCGAGAGCCACCCTCGCCCTTGGCCGAATCCGCAAAGTCCAGGCGCAGCTCGCCAAGTCCAAGCCGGCCCAGCATCGGAGCCCGCCCGGGCATCACGCCCGCCAGCCCATCCCAAAGCGGGATCGAGGCAGAGACGATCGCGTCGTCAACCAGTGCGGCGGTCGGGGTCACAAGCTTGCAGCGAAAGGATTTGCCGGCCACACGAGATCTCCGTAATTCAGGCCCGACGCGCGTCGCGTCCGGTCGTTCGAGGGGAGGCTATGGTACGCGCGATCTGGGCGTCTTGTCGCACCCTTCTCACATCCCGCAACCGCCGCGCAGCTTGCCGCAGCCGCACGAGCC
>JBBQGR010000112.1:0-7501 GCA_038323185.1 Phycisphaerales bacterium
CGTTCGGGATCGGGCTGCGCGTCACGCCTCCAAAGACCTGATCGCTCTCGGTGTCCTCGACATCCCACGGACGATTTTCAGTGCGGGCCCGGTTGCGCTCGTGGATCGCGTACGTCCGGGCGGCGACGGCCTGCGCTTCGTTCGTCTGGCGCGGCCAGTTCGGAAAGAGCTCATGGCTCAGCACGCCCGGCAGGTACGACTCGATCGGCATCATTACGACCACATCCATCTGCGTCGGATCATCGTTCCATCGCGGCTTGACGAGCACGAAGCCGGGATAGCTCGCGTTCTCCATGCGCAGCGGCGTGCCGCCCGCCGCCTGACCATCCGTGCTCCCGTCGCTCGAGAGCACCTCAATCTGGCTCCCCGCGTCAAACGTCGTGATGTCCCCCCGCCCATCCGCAACGCGCAGTCCCGCGGGACCGCTGGTGATCTTGATGGGCGTCGCGAGTGTTGCAGGGCGGACCCCGCCGCCAGTGCCTGAGAGACGCACCACAACCTTCGCGGGACCGGCGATGATCTTCTCGCGCGTGCCCGCCGTGATGCGTACTCGAATGTCGGGCTCGGTCGTGATGGTCGAGGCCGCGGGACCAATCATCGCGGCGTTCGAAGCAGTGTCGCCCTGTACCCCGTCCGCCGCCTTGGTGATGTCGGTTCGGAATCCCTTCACCGTCTCACAACCCGCAAACGCCGCGAGCAGGCCAGCTACGAACGCAACGCCAGACCAGCGCACCAGCGCGGCCGCGTCGCCCATCACCCGAACCTGTCCGGACTGACCCGACTGACCCACCTGTTGCAGCTGCATCGAAGACCTCTTTCACCGCGTGCGCGGCACGCGGATCGACCAAACTCCCCTCGGCGACCTGCCACCACTCCGCATGGGCCCACCGTCACAATCCATGGATCAGCCAACCTCGCTATGCTCTTGACGTACCGAACAATTCCCAGCACCATCCGCACAGGATCCTCACAGGCGTCTTCCCATGCACATCAGCCACAATCCCTACCCCACGTACGCAGGGCGAACATCTTGGAAGCTCAAGGCGACCTCAGGCGTTGCGTTGGTCTTCGCGATCCTAGCTGGCGCCTCCTTCATCAGTATCGGCTGCGCCTCCGCGCCGCCTCCACCGGTCGTTGACCTGTTGCCATACCGAGGCCCGCCCGTGGTGATGGGCTTCAAGGGCAACATTCATCTTGCCATCATCTCGGCCCCGACGCCGGGCTGGGTTCCGGGCCTCGACCGTGTGATGGATGGGCCCGGCGCAAGAGATGTCTTCATCTCGATGCGCGAGCCCAACCCAGCCTTCCTGAGGGCTCAGGTCACCGTCGATCAGAACATCGCCACCAGCGTGCCGCTCGCAGAGTCGGTGCGGGTCCACGTCCGGACGCTGCGCTGGGATGAGGAAGTGGACGAAGACACGCCGTACACGCTCGCCGCAAGCGCCGCATCGATGCAGCAGGCACCGCCCACCACTCCACTCGTCGTGCCTCCACCCGCAGAGACCCCCAAGTAACCCAGTCCAACGCGGGAGGGACGCATGAGCGAGCTGATTCACACCGCGCGCGAGGCAGAGGCCACCGCCGCGCTACCGCCTGATCAAGATGCCCCCTCGGTGCTTGACATGCTGCGCCTCGCGATGGCGCCGGGGCTCGGCCCCGTGCTGATCGAGCGACTGCTCGCAAAGTTCGGCACCGCCGCACGCATCTGCGAGGCGTCGCAGGCCGAGCTGCGCGTGGTGGAAGGAATCGGAGCGACGCGGGCCAGGGCCTTCGCCGAGTCCTTTGCAACCTCCCTGAACTCAGCCCGTGCGGAGATGGATCGCGCGGCGTCGATGGGCATCAGCATCGTCGTGAAGGGCGGCCCAGGCTACCCGGAACTCATGTCGCCTCTTCCCGACGCGCCAGCGATCCTCTACATCCGCGGCGAGATCCGATCCCACGATCTGGACCGCTACCCCGTCGCGATGGTGGGCAGCCGCGCTTGCACCAGCTATGGCCTCGAGCAATCGCGCCGATTTGCAGGATTCCTCTCTCGCGCAGGGATGACCATCGCCTCCGGCGGCGCCCGAGGCATCGACTCCGCCGCGCACCGCGCCGCCATCGACGCCGGCGGACGAACCATCGCGGTGCTCGGCTGCGGGCTGGCCAAGTGCTACCCGCCCGAGAACGAGGCCCTCTTCGCCGACATCGCGCGAGCCGGCGCCGTCATCTCCGAGCTGCCATTGGACACACCGCCAAACGCGGAGAACTTCCCCGCGCGAAACCGGATCATCTCCGGCCTCTCGCTGGGCGTGCTGGTGATCGAGGCTGGTCTGAGGTCGGGCGCGCTCATCACCGCGCGACAAGCAGCGGAGGACCATGGTCGCGACGTGATGGCGCTGCCGGGCCGCGTTGATTCCAAGGCTAGCGAAGGAAGCCTTGAACTGATCAAGAGCGGCGGGGCCGCACTCGTGACAGATCCCGCCGATGTCATCGCCTGCCTCGACTCCGCCACGCGTCACCTCGCAAAGGGCACGCACGCGGCCAGATACACGCCCCTACAAACGGCGTCCGCTCGAGATGGATCAGAATCTCTCTTTTCAGGAGACGCCAACGCCGCGTCAGTTGCGACGGCGCAGATCGCGCCCGCGATCAACGACCCCCTCGCGGCACGCATCCTCGAAGCCCTCGATGTGCCCCGAACGCCCGAGGACCTCGCACGTCGTCTCACGCTCGAGATGCCACGCCTCCGCGCGCACCTCACACTCATGGAGATGCGCCGTCAGGTCGTGCGAAGAGGTTCGTTCATGGACCGGGCGTAGCCAGCCTCGCGGCCCAGTATTCAGTCCTTGCTCGGCGGCTTCGTGCCGCGTACCACACCGCGGCGCTTCGCGTGACGCACGATCTCGCCGGTCCCGACGTAGACGACGTCCTCCGCGATGTTGGCCATCAGATCGCCCACACGCTCCAGCTCACGCCCGAGCCGCGCAAGGAGCATCCCGGTCGCAAGATCATTGGCCTCGCGGGGAGTCACGAGCAGCCGCTCGATGTTCTCTTCAAAGAGCCGCCGTTCAAGCTGATCGATGACCTTGTCGGATGCAACGAGCTCGCGCGCCCGCTCGACGTTCTCATCAAGCACCGCTCGAAGCAGCTCGTGGCACATCGCCGGCACCCGCTCACCAAGCTCGATCAGCGCTGTGGGCCACTCAACCCTGTGGCTGGGTCTTACATACTCCGCAAGCCGGATCGTGATCTTGGAAATCGAGCTCGCGTGATCTGCCACGCGCTCAAGATCTGCGTTGGTCTTGAGAATGAACGTCAAGATGCGGAAGTCACGCGCAAAGGGCTTGTGGAGCGCGAGCAACTCGTGGCACTGCTGCTCGATCTCAACTTCTTCGGCGTCCACAGCATCGTCGGCGATCCGCACCGCGCGAGCGCGCTCAACGTCCAGATCCCAGAGCGCCGCAAGGGAATCTTCGAGCATGCCGACAGCCGTTGAGGCCTCTCGCACCAGCCGCCGCTTGAGCCCGATGATCTTGCGATCGGTCATCGAGGTACTGACAGTGACAGGATCGGGCGTGGGGGAAGAAGCGTTGGAAAGTTCGGACATTCCTCCATTGTATGAAGGCTGGAGCGTTACGGGAGCGCGCAACCAACAGGCGGCCCCGGACGCCGCGGCCCGGCTCCCTCGCCGCGCTCCGATCCGCCTGTCGGCCCAGTTCATCGCCGCTTTTTGAGGGCAGCACGATCCGGGCGGGCGCCGCCTCCCGACTGCGGCGTGGCCGCCGTCAGCCCAAGCCGCCGCCGCAGCACCGCCAGCAGCGTCGTCGGCTCCAGATACGCCTCCGGAAACCTCACATACACCTCGCCAAGTCCCCCCGGCTGTGGTGGCGGCAGCACCCTCACCGTCGCTTCGTCCGCCATGCCCGGCCCATTCGCGCGCACAACCTTCCCAACCGCCTCCGCCTGCTTCGAGAAGATCACCACGTCGCGCTCCCGGATCGTGATGGTCCGCACGCCCAGAGCCGCCGCGGCGATGCGAAGCTCAGCAAGCTCGATCAGGCGAAGCGTCGTGGCTGGTGGCTGCCCGTACGCGCTGACGAGGTCGTCTCGCGCTCGTATCAACTCAGGCGCCGTCGCCGCGATCGCGAGGCGGCGATACGCCTCCAGCCGACGCTGGTCGCTTGGGATGTACGCCTTGGGAATGATGCCCGACGCTCCGATCTCAATGGCCGTCGAGCTCGGCGGCTCGGGCGGTTTCTCGTTGCCGAGCTCCTTCACCGTGCGCTCCAGAAGCTGGCAGTACATGTCGTAGCCGACGGCCGCGATGTGGCCCGACTGCTCCTCACCCAGGATGTTGCCCGCGCCGCGGATCTCAAGGTCGCGCATCGCGATCTTGAACCCCGCGCCGAGCATCGAGTACTGCTCGATGGCCTTGAGCCGCTTCTGCGCAACCTCCTTCACGGTGCGGTCGTTGGGCAGCAGCAGGTAGCAGTACGCGCGATGCTTCGAGCGGCCCACGCGCCCGCGAAGCTGGTGCAGCTCCGCAAGGCCAAAGCGGTCGGCATCGTCGATGATCATCGTGTTCGCGCTCGCGATGTCGATGCCGCTCTCGATGATCGTCGTCGAGACGAGGATGTCGGCCTCGCGCCGCACGAACTTGACCATCACTGCCTCCAGCTCGTGCGGGTCCATCTGCCCATGCCCCACCACGATCCGCGCTCCGGGCGCGAGCTTGTGGATGTCGTCGGCCTTGCTCACGATGTCATGGACGCGGTTGTGCACATAAAAGACCTGCCCCTCGCGCGCGAGCTCGCGCTCGATGGCCTGCCGCACCCGCGCGGCGTTCCACGGAATCACTTCCGTCACGATCGCGCGCCGATCCACCGGCGCCGTCGTCAGGCTCGAGATGTCGCGAATGCCCAGCATCGCCATGTGCAGCGTGCGCGGGATCGGCGTCGCAGACAGCGTCAGCACGTCAACCGTCAGCCGCAGCCTCAGCAGCGCCTCCTTGTGCTCGACGCCAAACCGCTGCTCCTCATCCACGACCACAAGCCCAAGGTCCGCGAAGTGAACGTCCTTGCTCAGCAGGCGATGCGTGCCGATGATGACATCAACGTGCCCCTTCTTCAGCGCCTCGAGCACCTCCTTCACCTGCGCGTCGCTCTTGAACCGCGAGATACTCTCGACGCGAAACGGATATCCCGCAAAGCGGCTCTTGAACGTGCGCTCGTGCTGCTCTGCCAGCACCGTCGTGGGCACCAGCACCGCGACCTGCTTGCCAAACTCGCACGCCTTGAACGCCGCGCGAATCGCAAGCTCGGTCTTGCCGAATCCCACATCGCCGCAGATGAGCCGGTCCATCGGCCGCGCCCGCTGCATGTCACGCTTGATCTCCGAGAGCGCCGCGAGCTGGTCCTCGGTCTCGTCGTACGCAAACTCCTCCTCAAACTCATGCTGCCAAGGCGTGTCCGCCGGAAATGCCTGCCCGGGCAGATGCTCGCGCGCCGCGCGAACACGCATGAGTTCCGCCGCGAGATCCCGCACAGACTCCGCCACACGGTCGGTCTGGTTCTTCCACTTCTGCCCGCCAAGCGTCGAGAGCGGCGGCTTTCCATGAAACCCGCCGATGTACTTCTGCACCTTGTCGATCTGCGTCGCGGGCACGTGCAGCTTGGCCTTGCTCGCAAACTCAAGCGTGAGGTACTCCGCCGACTCCCCCTCAACGCTCGTGCGCACGCCCCGGACCTGCATTGGCAGATCGCGCGGCTTCATCAGCGAGAGCCCCGCGAACCGCGCAATCCCATGATCCTGATGAACGACGTAGTCCCCCTCGCCAAAGTCCAGGAACGTGTCCATCGCGCGCCCGGCCCGCACGCGCCCACCCCGCCGCCTCGCCGCGAAGCGTCCCACCAGCTCGTGGTACGGCACCACCGCAAGCACGGGCCGTGCACCAACACCAAGCTCGGCCTCCCCCGGCCCCATCGTGAACCCGCGATGCAAGTACCGCACCTCAGCATGCACCGACGCAATCGCCCCCGGCGAATGCTCCCTGAGCAGCTCCCCCAGCCGCGTGCGCTCCGCCTCGCTCTGGCAGAGCACTATCGTCCGCCGCGCTTCGGCCGCGATCTGCCCAAGTTCCGACATCGCCTTGGGCACTTCCTTGTCAAAGGCTGGCAACGCCGAGAAGGGCAGATCCACACGCTCATCCGCCGACGATGCGCCAGCCGAGAACTGATTCAACTCCGCCATCGCGGTGAAGCGTGACTCCAGCACACGCAGCACCGCCGGCGGCCCGAAGATCCCGCGCGCGTCCGTCACACGCTCGTAGTACCCGCGCCCCTGCTCCACAACCTCCATCGTCTCAACCAGAATCGCCAGCGCGTCCCGCGGCAGCAGCTCAAGAAACTGCACACCCTCATCACGCGTCGCCTGCCCCGCATTCGCCGCAAGCAGCTCAACTGACTCAACCGTGCGATCCGTCGCCATCGTCCCGACATCAATCTCGCTGAGCTTCTCAACCTCATCACCAAAGAAGTCCAGCCGCACCGGCGCCCGAGTTCCCGCGGCGGCAGGAAAGATATCGAGGATCCCGCCTCGCATTGCAAACTGCGCCGCCTCCTCCACAGCATCCACGCGCTCATACCCAGACGCGACAAGCCACGCCGTAAGTTCCGAAGGCTTCACCACCTGCCCCCGCCGAATGATGCGCGACGAAGCCTCAATCGCTGCGGCGGTCGGCACCGCCTGCATCAGCGCCGGCATCGGACACACCACAACACACGGTCCCTTCAGCAGCGGCGCCAGCCGCGCCAGCCGCAACCGCTCCGCAAGCTGCTCAGTCACAATCGCGGACTCACCCGGCAAGGTTTCCAGCGCCGGAAGACGATGCACCGCAACGATGCCATCGAGCTCATCAAACACTTCGTCCGCATCATCAAGATGCGCCACAACAAGCAGCACCACACGCGACCGAGCTCGCGCCAGCGCCGCCGCGAGCATCGCCGGCGCCGACCCCACCGCCCCCGTCGCCACCACACGCCGCCCCGAAACCATCGCGTCCCCGAGCGCCACAACACCCGGATGAGCCGCGATGACCGACACAGGATCGATGAGATCAGCGCGCGATGAAGTGTCCCCTTTGCTCAATCAATCTCCAATGCAGCCACATCAGAACCCACAAGCCCAAAAACGCGCGTAACGGCGCGCAACCCAACAAGGGCCGGTGCCTCAACAGAAACCAGATCAAACAATCGTACGCCTCCGCCACTCCGCCACTCCCGTCCATACTCTCCCTCCCAATGCCCTCAATCCCCGTCATCAAAGGTCCCGATGCCGACGCCGCCTACGCCGCGGCACAAAAGGTTGTCGAAACCCATCAACACCTCTCCAAATGGATTCGCACCGGCATGACTCTCGCGCAGATCGACGCCGAGGTCGCGCGCTTCCTGGAGTCCATCAACTGCCGATCCTGCTTCTACGGCTACAAGGTTCCCAAGAGCCCACCTTTCCCCAGCCACGC
>JBBQGR010000113.1:0-7390 GCA_038323185.1 Phycisphaerales bacterium
GTCACCCTCGCCGGTGACGTGATCGACGAGACCGGCCGCTACATCGACTTCGACACCGAAGGCTCCGCCTCGGACGCCGCCATCGCGGTCTACAACAGCGAAGGCTCCGTCATCACGTTCGACGACGACAGCGGCTCGGGCAACAACGCCCAGCTCTCCTTCGGCCTGGGCCGTCGCGCCGCCGTGGGCGATGGCGTCCAGTACGATGGTCGCAACTTCGACGACACGACCGCGGTCCTCCGCGGCCTTGGCGCCGGAACCTACTACGTCGCGGTCGCCGCCTCCTCGGGCGTTGCCTCCTTCGGCGACGGCTTCTCGGCCACCGGCAACGGCACGGCTGGTGCCGTAACCCTCCGCGTCCGCAGCAACCAGGCCAGCGGCGCCCTTGACCCTTCGGTTGCGCCCATCGCAACCCGCATCGTCGGTATCAGCGCCGAGGATCCGATCCTGGCCCCCGGTGGCCAGACTGCCAACGTCGCCCTCTTCGGCCCCGGCGTAGTCTGGTACGACGTGCAGATCTGCACGCCCTCCAGCGCCGCCCTGCCCATCACCATCGCTGAGGCCGCCGCGACCTCCGCCATCAACAGCCGCTTCTTCGTCTTCGACAGCGCGGGCAACCTCGTGAGCGATCAAACGGGATCCCTGGCGACTCGCGCCACCGTGACCTTCACGGACGCCCCCGTCCTCGCTGCTGGCACCTACTACATCGCCCACACCTACCTCGCCAACGACCTCAACGCGAACCCCGAGACCGACGGCCGCTGGCACCTGCGTCCGCGCAGCGGCGACGCTGGTTTCGCCTTCCAGATTGAGATCGCCGTCGCGTACTCCGAGTGCGATTCTTCTGGCCCCTCCTGCGACTACGACTTTAACCAGGACGAGAACGTTGATCTGACCGATGCCCAGCAGATGGCTCAGGTCTTCGTGGGCTCGCTCGTTGCCGAGCCGAACTGGCTCGACGGCGACCTCAACGGCGACGAGAACGCCGACCTGACCGACGCGCAGATTCTCGCGGCCTTCGTCGTCACCGGCGTCTGCGGCCTCTAATCTCGGCGACCTGAAGCGGAAACGATCCGCCCGCGCCCGAGCATGAGAATTCGAGTCCTCCCCGAGCCCCCGGCGATCAGCCGGGGGCTCTTTGTTTGCCGTCGCCATCACCGCCCAACGCACGCTGGCGTCACGTTGAGCGCGAGTACGCCGCGGACCGATGACACACCCGACATACCCTTCATTGTTCGAACGATGGACGAGCCCTCGGAGAAGCGCCAATGACCGCAGCCACCAGCCAGCCGATTACTCCCCCCGAGGCCGCATCGCCCAACGCCGCTCGAACCGTTGGTTCACAGATCAAGTCCAGTTCCGCCGTGCTTGCTGCTGTCGCTGCGATCCGCGCTGAGGTTGTTGCCAAGAGCCGGAGCATCACCGGCGAACGCCCAGGCGATGCATCGCTCAAGGACGCGTACGAGGCGCTGATGAAACGCGCCGTCGAGGTGCGTGGGCGCGGCCTGATCTATCCGTACATCGGCAGCGGTGCGGGCAACGGCGCGCTCGTCGAGCTCGCGGACGGATCGGTCAAGTGGGACATGATCAGCGGCATCGGTGTCCACTTCTTTGGCCACAGCGACCCGGACCTGATCGAGGCCGCGGCCCTTGCCAGCGTCGACGACACGGTCAAGCAGGGCAACTTGCAGACAACGATGGAGCCGTTCGAGCTCTCAGAGACGCTGCTGACCGAGGCCAAGAAGGGCAGCCGCCTCCGGCACGCGTACATCGCCACCGGCGGCGCGATGGCCAACGAGAACGCGCTCAAGGTCTGCCTCCATAAGAAGCACCTCGACAACCTTCGCTCGCTCGCGGCCACGCCCAACGCAACGCCCGAGCAGCTCCTCGCGAAGAGCTCCGTCTCGCCGCGCGTGCTGGCTTTTCAGGACTGCTTCATGGGGCGCTCGCTCGGCATGGCGAGCATCGGTGACAACCACACCGGGCGCGAGGGCCTGCCCATCACGCTCGATGTGGACTACATGCCCTTCTGGGATCCCTGTGCCGCAGAGCGCATGGGGCCGGGCGGGAAGAAGCGGTTCATCGACATGGCGGTGTGGCACCTCGAGCAGTACATCCATCGCTATCCGGGCGCGCATGTCTGCTTCATTCTTGAGATGGTGCAGGGCGAGGGAGGCTTCAACGTTGGCGACCGCGACTACTTCAAGGCCATCATCGATGTCTGCAAGGCCCACAAGATCGCGGTGTGGGACGATGAGATCCAGACGTTCGGGCGCCTGCCGCGCATGTTCGCATACGAGCACTTCGATCTCGGCGAGCACGTTGATGTCTTCTGTGTCGGCAAGATGACGCAGGCGTGCGTCACGATGTGGACCGAGGAGTTCAATCCCTGCGCCGGCATCCTCAGCGGCACGTTCACCGGTGAGGGCGTCTCCTTCCGCGTCGGCAAGCGCATCGTCGAGAAGCTGCGCGACGGCAACTTCTATGGCGAGCGGGGGCTGTTCACCAAGCATCACGCCCTCTTCCGCCAGCACGCGATGGCGCTGATCAACAAGCACCCCGAGTGGTTCCCGCCCGTCGCCGTTCTCAACGGCGGCGGCGAGAAGCTCGTGGGCGGCCTTGGCGGCATGATGCGCTTCACGCCCTACGGCGGCGACAAGGAAAAGATCCTGAAAGCCGCGAAGGCGATCTTCGAGGAGGGCGCGATCCTCTTCTACTGCGGTCACGGGCCGTACCACGTGCGGATGCTGCCGCCGCTGCCAGCGATGCGAGAGGAAGATTGGCCCCGCATCTTCGCCTGCATCGAGCGCGGTATGGCGAAGGCCGGAGCGTGAATACCACTTCGCGAGTGCCACGATCAGTTTGAACTCTGGCGAAATGACCGTGTTGTGTGTCCGCAACACTCACCGACCACGTTCATTATCCCCGAGCTGAGCATGATCGTGGCATATCTCTTATTTTGCCAGTGCTCGCGCACGATCTCGTCCCGCGAGGATCGCGCGCTCTATCGCCGCGACCCACTCCGCATCGGCGAGCACTCGCAGCGCGGCCTCGGTCGTGCCGCCCTTGCTGGTCACGGCTTCTCGCATGAGTCGCGCATCGCGCGGGTCGGCGTGCAGCATCGCCGCGGCGCCGGCAATCGTGGCTCGCGCGAGATGGTCGGCCTGCTCGGGCGCGAATCCGACTTGCTGCGCGCCCTGGCTCATCGCTTCGGCAAGCAGAAAGACGTACGCGGGGCCTGAGCCAGCGACGGCCGTGAAGGCGTCGATCAGCGCCTCTTCGAGATCGATGACCGCGCCGACACGCTCGAAGATCGTGCGGACTCGCGCGATATGCTCTGGCGTGCAGCGAGCGTCCGGGCACATGGCCGTGATGCCGCGGCCCACGGAGGCGGGCAGATTGGGCATGAGCCGAACGCACGCGCGGGCCCAGGGACACGATCGCTGCAACTGCTCCAGCGTGGTTCCCGCCATGATCGAGGCGAGTAGAACTCCGTCCAATTCCGCCGCTCGCGCGCTGAGCGCGCCCGCGACGGCCGGGAACATCTGCGGCTTGATTCCAAGCAGCACCGTCGTGGAACGTGGATCGGTGGCGGGAATCAGCGCGGCCGATTCAACGATGGTCCCCGCGAGCGGCGCAAGGCCCGGCGCCTTCGCGGCGTCGGGCTCGACAACCACCACTCGCTCACGCGGGATGAGTCCCGAGGCCAGATTGCCACGCAGGATCGCCCCGCCCATGTTGCCGCCACCGATCACGATCAGGGTCTGGTCCATCTCGAGATGGTTGGAGGGGCCTGCGCCCGGTGTCTGCAACCCTCGTAGAATCTGGATCTATGGCGACGTACTACCAGTTGGACTTTGAACGCCCCGTGGTCGAGCTTGAGCGGCAGTTGGAAGCCGCGGAGGTCCGGCTCGCCGCGGAAGGATCCGAGGGACCGGCAAGCCCAACGCTCGCGGGCGAGATCGAGGTACTGCGAACGCGACGCCTCGCGGCGTTGGAACAAGCGTACTCAAACCTGAGCCCTTGGCAGACGGTGCGTGTGTCTCGCCATCCCAACCGCCCGCAGACGCGCGAGTACATCGGGCTGATGTGCCGCGATTTCACCGAGCTTCACGGCGATCGCCGCTTCGGCGACGATCCGGCGATGGTCACCGGCTTTGCTCGCATCGGGCCCATGAAGGTCATGGTGGTGGGGCATCAGAAGGGCAAGGAGACCAGCGAGAAACTCGCGTGCAACTTTGGCTGTGCCCATCCCGAGGGATATCGCAAGGCGCTGGCGAAGATGAAGCTCGCCGAGAAGTACGGCGTCCCGATCGTGACGCTTGTCGACACGCCGGGTGCGTATCCGGGGCTGGGTGCCGAGCAGCGCGGCCAAGCCGAGGCCATCGCGGTCAACATGCTTGAGATGAGCCGCCTTCGGACCCCAATTGTCAGCGTCGTGATCGGTGAGGGTGGCTCTGGCGGCGCGCTTGGCATCGCGGTGGGGGACAAGGTCGGCATGCTCCAGCACGCGTGGTACAGCGTGATCTCCCCGGAGGGATGTGCGGCGATCCTGTGGAAGGAAGCCAACGAGCAGACCAACTCCGCCGCGGCCAAGTCGCTCAAGCTCACCGCGTCTGACAATCTGTCCCTGGGAATCGTCGACGAGGTGATCCCCGAGCCCGTGGGCGGGGCACACCGCGACGCGAAGACGACCGCCGCGACACTTCAGCAGTGGATCATCGCGCGGCTCGCGGAACTCCAGAGGCTCGATACGCAGACGATGCTTGATCGGCGGTACGAGCGGTTCCGGCGGATGGGTTCGTTCCTGGAGTCGGCGGAAGCGGGTCTCGCGGCACCTTTGGTTTGAGACAGCCTGAAGCAGCCCGGCACGACATGAATCTGGCCGACCGCCCCAGGAATGCGAAGACATCGATGCTGGTTTTTTGACAGGGCTCGGATTGGTCCCTATCCTCCCTGCCCGAGAATCCGGGGTGTTTACCGGACCCAGTCGTCCGGCTCTCCATCCCACACGACCGGTGACCACCCGAGACCCTCTTCGGAGCAATCATGGCGAAGAAAGCTCCCAAGAAGTCGGCCAAGCCCTCCTCCAAGGCAAAGTCGTCGAAGCGCGCGAAGGCGGCCAAGCCGAAGGCCGCTCCGAAAGCGCACAAGGCACCCATCGAAAAGACCACCAAGTCCAAGGCAGCGGCGAAGTCTTCGGCTGAGAAGCCGGTCAAGGCCAAGTCCGCCTCCCCTGCGAAGCCCGAGTCCAAGCCGGAGGCGAAGTCCGAGACGAAGGCCGAGACGAAGCCGACGACAAAGTCTGCGGCGAAGTCGACAACTGCGCCCAAGTCCGCCGCGCCCGAGGCTGCGAAGACGCTAGCTGTGAAGACCGCAGCCGATGAGGCTGCCAAGGCCGCAGCCGCGGCAGAAGCTGACAAGAAGGCCGGTCGCAAGGGCATCACGATCGTCACGCCCAAGCCCGTGAAGCGGTCAAGGCCGACGCCCTCGGCGGCGTCGATCGTTCCCGCCGCGCTGGCGGGGTTTCTGCTCAAGGGACAGGGGCGCAAGCCGCTGATTCCGTCGGGCCCCAAGGCTGCGGCGATGCGCCCGCTGGGTGCCCATGGCGGCGCGGCGGTCGACGAGGCTCCCAAGCCCAAGGCCAAGAGCCCGTTTGGTAAGAAGGACCTTGAGCGCTTCCGCCACATCCTTCTGAAGAAACGCGCCGAGCTCGTGGGTGATGTTCGCGGCATGGAGGCAGACGCGCTCCAGAACGACGCGGGTGCCCTCTCTAATGTTCCTTCGCATCAGGCCGAGCAGGGTTCGGACGCGTCTGACCAGTCCCTCTCGCTCGATCTCGCCGCGGCGGACCGCAAGCTGATCCGCGAGATCGACGCGGCCCTCAATCGAATCCAGGACGGGACCTACGGCATCTGCGAGCTCTCGGGCGAGCCCATCAAGCTGGATCGCTTGGAAGAGTTGCCTTGGGCCAGGTACTCGATCGAAGCGGCACGATCGCTCGAGCGGTACTCGCCGCGGCCTTCGTGAGTGGCCCGGCGCGATTCGTGAGTGAGCGAGTTGATCGTCTCACGTGACGCGGGAGGCACGCGGCACGATGTTGGCAAGCAGCCGAGCAAGCGCGCGTGAGGATCGGTTGCCCAGTGGAGCATTCGGCCATGGCAGGCGAACGGGCGACAGAAAGCACCGAGTCCACGCGAGCGAGCGAGTCGGCCGCGGGGGATGCTCTTGTCTCAAACGATGCTGCGAGCAACCACACACGCGCCCCAGCATCGCAGGCGTGGCGCAGCCAGCGTGCTTGGATCGTGCTCATGCTCACCGCGATCCTCGGACTCGCGGCGGATCTGGGTTCAAAGTACGTCGCGTTCGACTGGATCGCTGGAACGCCGGTCCGTCTTGATCGCGAGGCCGTGCTTGAGATCGGCAACGCCAACTACATGATCCCGCCGCACGATCCCGTGACGGTCGTTCCCCATGTGCTCGAGTTCAAGCTGCTGGCCAACCACGGCGCGGTCTTCGGCATCGGTCAGGGCAAGCGTTGGTTCTTCATCCTCTTCACGCTGCTCGCGCTCGTGATCTCGGTGGGCATGTTCGCCGGCTGGACGACGGCGCGGGACCACCTGGCGCACGTGGCGATCGGGCTCGTGCTCGCCGGCGGCGTGGGCAATCTTTACGACCGTTACTTCTACGCCTTCGTCCGCGACTTCATCCATCCGCTGCCGGGAGTGACGCTGCCATTCGGAATCGCGTGGCCATCGGGCAGCCGCGAGGCGTGGGGATACGTCTCCAACGTCGCGGACCTGTTCCTGATCATCGGGATCGCGGTCCTCATGTACCGCACGCTCTGGCCGCACAAGGACTCGCGTATGGACGCGCCGGCTCCAGCACCGAAGGCGTGACTTCGCCGGGCCGAGTCACACCGGCTGCGACATCTTCTGCCGCACGTTGTCGATGATGTTGCGGACCTCTGCCGCCATTCTGCTGTTGGGAAACTCGGCGATGATGCGCTCGCCGATCGGGACGGCCTGCGCCCAGCGCCGGTCCTGCACCGCGAGCTTGAACTGAGCGCCGAGATTCTCGCGGGCCTTGGTGATGACGCCCTTGGCCAGCTCGCGCAGCGGCTCGGCCTCGGCGACGGTCAGATGCTGATCGAGTTCCTTGAGCAGTGACATCGCGTCGTCGTGGCGGCCCTCCTGCGAGGCGACGAGAAACCGGCGCTCAAGGTCGGACTTGTACGCGTCGAGCGCTTGATCAACGCGTGACCGCAGTCCTTCAACGCGCGGCGAGTACGGATACAGACGCGTGATGCGGGCCGCATCCAATCGTGCCCCGTCCCATCGCCGCTGCAGGATCAGCCCATCGAGATACGACACGGCGTCGTCGATCTCTT
>JBBQGR010000114.1:0-7387 GCA_038323185.1 Phycisphaerales bacterium
CCTTGCAGCGGTAGTCGTAGGTGGGCATGGAAGTTCCTTGGTGGCCGTCGCGTCGCTTGAAATCACGCAGAGACCGCGACCTTGGCGGGACGCAGGACACGATCGCCGAGTGTGTAGCCGGATTGGAACGCCATGACGACATGTCCGGGCGCGAGGTCCGCTTCTGACTTCTGCATGATGGCCTCGTGGCGGCCGGGCTCGAACTCTTCGCCGCGTACCGGATTGATCAGGCCAACGCCGTGGCGACCCAGGGTCTTGATCAGCTCATCGCGGATCACGCGGACTCCCGCGATGATCTGCTCGGCGGAGCCCTTCGAGGCGTCGCGGCCGAGGGCGAGGTCGAAGTGATCGAGCACACCGACGACGCCGATGGCGACGTCGGCCGATCCATCCTGCTTGGCGCGGAGCTGGTTCTGGATCGCGCGGCGCTCGTAGTTCTGATAGTCCGCCATGACTCGGAGCATGCGCGCGCGGGTCTCTTCAAGCTCGGCGCGGACTCGCGCGAGCTCGGAGCCATCGCCCGTGCCGCCCACACCATCGGCCGGAGTTGATCCGCCCTCGTCGCCGCCCATCCATGCGTCGCCGATGAGGTCTTCGCCCTCGTGCGTGTTCGCGTCGGCGGGGCGATCTGATGCGCCCTCGTCCTTCTCCGGCTGATTGTGGTCGCTGCGCCCGCCCATTGTGTTTCTCCGCCACCAGTGGCCTGCCATCGCCAACCTCCTGACCTGCGCGCCTCATGGGCATCGCACGATCAAAACGTATCAGCCCAGCAGGTCCTTGACCTTCTTCCAGAATCCGTGGCTCTCGGGGAGCACGGCCTTGTCTTCGGTTTCCGCGAACTCACGCAGGAGCTTTTCCTGCTTGCTCGAGAGCTTGCGGGGAATCTCGACCTTGACGCCGACCATGAGATCGCCGCGGCGTCCGCCGCGCAGGTTCGGAAGGCCGCGTCCGGGGATTCGGAACGTGGCGCCGTACTGCGTTGCTGGCGGGATGGTGAGCTTGGCACCGCCGTCGAGCGTCGCGACCTCGAGCTCGGCGCCGAGCGCCGCCTGCGTGAAGCCCAGCGGCATCTCGAGCAGGAGATGGTCGCCATCGCGATGAAACATCTCGTGCGGCTTCACACGCACCACGACGTGCAGGTCGCCGCGCACGCCCTCGCCCTTGGCCGAAGCCTCCGGCGCGGGCGGCTCACCCTCTGCCATGACTCGGATGGCCTGGCCATCCTGGATGCCCATCGGGATCTTGACGGCGAGCTTGCGCTTGCGCGGCACGCGCCCCTTGCCGCGGCAGGCCTCGCAGAAGTCCTTGATGACTTGGCCGCGCCCGCCGCAGCCGGGGCAGTTGACGACCATGCGGAACATGCCGCCCATTCCGGACTGCTGCACGCGGCCTTGGCCGCCGCAGGTGGAGCACTGGATGGGCTTGCTGCCCGGCTTGGCGCCAGAGCCCGTGCATCCCTCGCAGACATCCATGCGCGTGAACTCAACGTCGCGCTCGCAGCCCTTGAGAACCTCACCAAGCTCGATGGCAACCTCGGTCTCGAGGTCGTAGCCGCGTGCTGGTCCGCGCCCTCGCCCGCCGCGTCCACCACCGCCGTTACCTCCTCCAAAGATGTCGTTGAACATCGAGAAGATATCGGAGACATCCATGCGCGAGAAGTCATGGGTCGCGGGGCCGCCGCCACCCTTGAGGCCCTCGCGCCCGTACTGGTCGTAGATCTTTCGCTTCTGATCGTCGGAGAGGACCTCGTACGCTTCGGCGGCTTCCTTGAACTTGGCCTCGGCCCCGGCGTCGCCCGGATTGCGGTCAGGGTGATACTTCATGGCGAGGCGGCGATAGGCGCGCTTGACCTCTTCCGCATCGGCGGATTTCTCGAGGGAGAGGATCTCGTAGTAGTCGCGGGTGCTGGGCATTCCGTTGCTCTTAGTCGTTGCCGATCAGTTTCTGGATCGAGCGTTCCATGCTGTCAATGACGAAAACTGCAAAGCTCTCCCACCGACCGTCGTTGGCTGCTTCAAGAGCCTGAAGGTAGTCGCTGCGTCGCTCGATCTCGATGATTGCGTGCGGGAAGCCGCGGCGCAGCACGAGATCGTTCATGAGCAGACGCGCGATTCGCCCGTTGCCATCGTTGAATGGGTGGAGGGCAACGAAGTTGTAGTGAAGCTCGGCGGCCTGAATGCATGGATGTACGCCCGGCCGATTCGCCAGCCCAAGCATTGCCGGGACGAGGTGTCCAAACTTGTGGCTGCCTGGCGGGACAAACCGCGTGCCCTTGATGAGGACTCTCTCGGAACGGAATCGCCCCGCGGCGGCTGCGTCAATGTCGGCGAGCACTCGCGCGTGAATCGCGAGCACGTCGGCCTCAGTCAGCGGCGCGTCGGCCGGGCGGTCCTTGGCCCATGACTCGATCAGGCGAAGCGCGCGGTCATGATTGCGGGCCTCATAGATCTCGCAAAGAGGCTTGCCGCCCGGTGGCGAATAACCCTCGAGGATGAGCTGGGTTTCGCGCAGAGTGAGCGTGCTCCCCTCGATCTCGTTGGAGTGGTACGTGAGCTCGACGCGGAGAGCATCGATCGAGTTCTGAAGGATCCCGCCGCGGCGGAGTTCGGCGGTGTACCGGGAGTGGGCAGCGTCGAGGCCCGCGAGCGCGCGCTGCACCGCGCTGGCCTTGTCATCGAAGGCAAGCAGTGGCTCGGGGTTGCGTGGGTCGATGGTCATTGTCAGGCAAGCCCGTGGAAACGAGAGGCACGAGAGGCACGAGAAAGACTTGATCGCAGTTGCGTACCAGAGGCGCACGAAGACCTCAAAGCGCGAGTCCGAATGATGCCCGACCTCTATTCTCAAAGAAACCCGCTCCCCTTTCGGCGAGCGGGTATCGATATTCTTGATCAGTCGAAAGCACCGAACACACGCACTTGCTCGTCCCCTGGTGCCTAGTCCCCAGTGCCTCCTGTTCGTTACGACACGGCGCCAGCCTCGGGCTTCGCCTCGTCCTTCAGTTCTGTGATCAGCACGTCGGTCGTGAGCATGAGGCCCGCGACGCTGGCGGCGTTGATCAGGGCGGTCTTGGCAACCAGGGCCGCGTCGATCACGCCGGCCTTGATGAGGTCGGTGTACTCGCCGGTCGCGGCGTTGAAGCCGTGCCCGCCAACCTTGCCTTCCTTGACCTTCTCGACGATGAGGTCGCCGTCGAAGCCCGCGTTCTCCGCGATCTGCTTCATGGGGGCCTCGACGGCCTTAAGGACGATGTCGAAGCCCTGCTTCTCGTCGTCGCTCTTGCTCTTCTTGCGGGCGGCGAGGATCGCGTCCTGCGTGCGGAGCAGCGCGACGCCACCACCGGGGACGTAGCCGTTCTTGGCGGCGGCGCGCGTGGACTTGAGCGCGTCGTCGACCATGTCCTTGTTGGCCTTCATCACGACCTCGCTCTGGCCGCCGACGGAGATCATGGCGACGCCGCTGGTGAGCTTGGCGTGGCGTTCCATGAGCTTCTCGCGGTCGTAGTCGCTGGTGGACTTGTCGTGCTGGCTCTTGATCTGCTGGGCGCGGGCGTCGATGTCCTTCTTCTTGCCGGCGCCCTCGATGATGGTCGTGTCGTCCTTGGTGATGACGACCTTCTTCGCGCGGCCGAGTTCTGAGAGCTCGACCGACTCGATCTGGCGGCCGAGATCCTCGGAGAGGAACGTGCCGCCGGTCAGGACCGCGATGTCGCCCATCATGGCCTTGCGGCGATCGCCGAAGCCGGGGGCCTTGACGGCCGCGACGCGGAAGCCGCGGATGCGGTTGAGGACGAGCGTGGTCAGGACCTCGTTCTCGACCTCCTCGGCGACGATGATGAGGGGCTTGCCCGCGACTGCGATCTTGTTGAGCAGGGGGAGGATGTCGGGGAGGCTGCTGATCTTCTTCTCGCTGAGAAGGATGTAGCAGTCCTCGAGCACGCACTCGCCGGTCTTGGCGTCGGTCATGAAGTAGGGCGAGAGGTAGCCCTTATCGAACTGCATGCCCTCGACGTAGTCGAGCGTGGTGTGGGCGGTCTTGCCGTCCTCGATCTCGACGACGCCATCCGCGCCGACGCGCGACACGGCCTCGGCGATGGTCTCGGCGATCTCTTCGCTGTAGTTGGAAGAGACGAGGGCGACCTTCTTGAGATCTTCCTTGCCCTTGCACTTGATGGCCATGGCGTCGATGGCCTCGGCGGCGGCGGCGGCGGCGGCGTTGATGCCGCGGTGGAGGTGAACGGGGTTGGCACCGGCCGCGACATGGCGCAGGCCCTCGGTAAAGATGGCCTGGGCGAGAACGGTGGCGGCGGTGGTTCCGTCGCCGGCCTTGTCGGCCGTGCGCTTGGCGACCTCGTTCACCATCTTGGCGCCCATGGCCTGGAAGGGCTCGGGGAGCGAAACTTCCTTGGCGACGGTGACGCCGTCCTTGGTGACCTGCGGGCCGCCGTAGGACTTCTCGATCACGACATGGCGGCCAGACGGCCCCATCGTGCATTTGACGGCATCGGCCAGACGATCGACGCCACGCTTCATCTCGGTGAGGGCGGCGTCTTTGAACATGAGCTGCTTGGAAGACATGCGATTCTCCGGATGGCACTTGGCACTAGGCACTGGGCACTAGGGCAAGGCCGATCATTCAGACGGTTCTCTTGCTTCGAGACTTCGGATGAGGCCAATCAGGATTCTGCCACACTCGGCGATCTGGTCTTCGATTTGCTTAAACGAATGGTTTCTGAGGTACCCAAGGCGAGAGGCAATGAGGAGGTGCGTGTTGATCTCGTAGAGCGAGCCGCGAGCGGTGCGAAGGAAGCGAACATAGTCCACCGTGCTTCCCCGCCCGTATCCCTCGGCGATGTTGCTAGGAACCCAGACGCTCGCTCAACGCAACTGCGACACCAGACCAAACTTCTCGGCGGCAGAACATTCGGCGGTGAGGCGATACACCTCAAGAGAGAGCGCAACGGTCTTCTGCCACGCGATCAAATCTCGATGAGATCGAATCACAGCCATGGACCGCCCCCACAAACCACTCAGAGTTCTCTGCCTTCCCTAGTGCCTAGTGCCTTCTTCGCTAGCCCTCAATCACACCCAGCAACTCTGACTCCCTCAGGATCAGGTGCTTGACGCCCTTGATCTCGACTTCGGTGCCAGCGTACTTGCCGTAGACGACCGTGTCGCCGGAGTGGACGCTCATCTCGGCGCGCTTGCCGTTCTCGAGGCGCTTGCCGGGGCCGGTCGAGATGACCTCACCCTTGACAGGCTTCTCCTTGGCGGCCTCGGGCAGGTAGATGCCGGAGGCGGTCTTCGTCTCGCCCTCGATGGGCTTCACCAGAACACGATCTTCAAGGGGCTTGACTGCCATTTCGAATCTCCAATGAACTTGGCGCGATGTGCGCTTGTGTGTGCGTGTGTGAGGCGAACAAAAGAGTGCGTGCTGAAGAAATAGTGCGTGACGAACAAGTCGATCAGACCTTGGGACGCGACGACGCTCCGCCGCCGCCGCCCTTGGCCTTGGCGGCACCGTGGCCGAGCGCGCCGGGGGCCATCCTCTTCGCAGCAACGCGGTCGTCGTGCTTGGCGTCCTTCTCGCTATCGGGGCGGCGAGCCAGCAGGCTTTCCTGCGAGGGGTCGCCGAAGGACGGGCCTGCTGCGGGCGTTAGCGAGGAGCCGGTCTTCTTAAGGATGTCGGATGCCTTGGCCATTCTGGTCTCCGTGTCTAGTAGGTGTGGCGCGTGGGGTTGGACTGGTTGGAAGCGTTGGTGTGCAATGGTCGGAACGCGGGAGACTTGGGCTTAGAAGCCCATGCCGCCCATTCCGCCCATGCCCCCCATTCCGCCCATTCCTCCCATGCCACCCATTCCGCCGCCGCCACCGCCCGCAGGTGCCGCGCCCTTGGGCTCGGGCTTGCTGGTGATGACGCAGTCGGCGGTGATGAGCATGGTGGCGACGCTGGCGGCGTTGGTGAGCGCCAGGCGATCGACCTTGGCGGGTGTGATGACGCCCATCTCGATCAGGTCGCCGTACTCGTCGGTGAGTGCGTTGTAGCCGAAGTTGCCCTTGCCCTCGCTGACCTTGCTCACGACGACCGAGCCCTTGACGCCAGCGTTCTCGGCGATGGTCTTGAGGGGAACGGAGAGGGCATCGATGACGGTCTTGATGCCCGCCGCGGTGTCGTAAGCGAAGCGGCCGACATCCTCAGAAGACTTCTCTTCGCCCTTGCCGGGCTTGCCGTAGACGGCCTTGTACTCAGGGAGGTTTTCGAGGGCCTTGATAGCGCGGACGAAGGAGACGCCGCCGCCGGGGACGATTCCCTCGGCGACCGCGGCGCGGGTGGCGTGCAGCGCGTCCTCGATGCGGGCCTTCTTTTCCTTGAGCTCGACCTCGGAAGCCGCGCCGACCTTGACGACGGCGACGCCGCCAGCGAGCTTGGCGAGGCGCTCTTGGAGCTTCTCACGGTCGTAGTCGCTGGTGGACTTGTCGATCTCGGAGCGGATCTGGGCGATGCGGCCTTGGATGGCCTTGGTGTCGCCCGCGCCCTCGATGATGGTGGTGTTCTCTGCGTCGATCTCGAGGCGCTTGGCGAGGCCGAGCTGCTTGATCTCGACCTTGTCGAGCTCGATGCCCAGGTCCTTCATGATCGGCGAAGCGCCGGTGAGGACGGCGATGTCCTCAAGCATGGCCTTGCGGCGATCGCCGTAGCCGGGGGCCTTGACGGCGGCGACCTGGACCGTGCCGCGGAGCTTGTTGATGACGAGCGTCGAGAGGGCCTCGCCGGTGATGTCTTCGGCGATGATGAGCAGAGGCTTCTTGGCGGCCATGACCTTCTCGAGGAGGGTCACGAGCTTGGCGGCGCTCTCGATCTTGTCCTCGTGGATGAGGACCAGGCACTTGTCGAAGAAGACCTTCATTGCGTCAACATCAGTGACGAAGTTGGGGGAGAGGTAGCCACGGTCAAACTGCATGCCCTCGACGACATCGACGATGGTGTCGATGTTCTTGCCCTCTTCGACGGTGATAACGCCGTCCTTGCCGACCTTATCAAAGGCGTCGGCCATGATCTTGCCGACCTCGGCGTCGTTGTTGGCGGAGATGGTGGCGACGTTCTGGATGTCGGCCTTGCCCTTGATGGGGGTGGCCATAGCGTCGATCTTCTCGCAGGCAACGAGGACGGCCTGCTTCATGCCGCGGACCAGAGCGTTGGCATCGACGCCCGCCCCGATGTGGCGGAGGCCCTCGCGGAAGAGGGCTTCAGCGAGGACGGTCGCGGTCGTTGTACCGTCGCCAGCCTCGTCGCTGGTCTTGCTGGCGGCTTCCTTCACGAGCTTGGCGCCCATGTTCTCAGCCTTGTTTGAAAGCTCGACTTCTTCGGCGACAGAGACGCCGTCCTTGGT
>JBBQGR010000115.1:0-7254 GCA_038323185.1 Phycisphaerales bacterium
GAGCCAGGCCTTCATGGTTTTCGGTTTTGCAATCCTGCTGGTGTATCTGGTTCTGGCGGCCCAGTACGAGAGCTTCACGATGCCTCTGGCGGTGGTGCTGAGCGTGCCGCTGGTGATTCTCGGCGCCGTCATCGCCCTCAATGTCCGCGGGCTGGACAACAACATCTTCACGCAGGTGGGACTGGTCCTGCTGGTGGGGCTAGGCGCTAAGAACGCGATCCTGATCGTTGAGTTCGCGCGAGAAAATCTCGCCAGGGGCATGAGCCCGCTCGACGCCGCCGTGGACGCGGCGAAGACCCACTTCCGCCCCATCATCATGACCTCACTGGCCTTCATCCTCGGCGTCGTGCCGCTGCTGGGCGCGACGGGCGCGGGCAGCCGCCAGGCCATCGGCACCGCCGTCTTCGGCGGCATGATCAGCAACACGGTCCTTGGCCTGCTCTTCACGCCTGCACTCTTCTACATCGTGGTCCGGGTTGTGCGCCTCTTTAACAAGGACGCATTCCTCGCCAAGAAGCACGAGATATCGGCAAATCCCAGCGCGGCCCACTGAGGACCCGGTTTGGAGAGAGCCGCAGCATTCAACTGTCCGCACCCTTGACCACCCTGAACGCCTCGATCGCATCGGCCCTGCTCTTTGACAAATCAACCAGCGGCGACGGGTAGTCCAGCCCCTGCCGCAGCAGGCCCGGCAGTGTCCACGGCTCGTGGATCGTCTCGGCGTCGAGGTCGCGCAGCTCGGGCACATATCGCCGGATGAACTCGCCTTGCTCATCAAAGCGTCGGCTCTGCGAGACCGGGTTGAAGATCCGGAAGTACGGCGCTGCGTCCGTCCCCGTGCTCGCCGACCACTGCCACCCGCCGTTGTTGCTCGCGAGGAATCCATCGACAAGATGCCGCATGAAGAAGGCCTCGCCAAGCCGCCAGTCAAGGAACAGGTTCTTGGTCAGGTACATCGCCGCGACCATGCGCAGCCGGTTGTGCATGAAGCCAGTGGTCGCGAGCTGCCGCATCGCGGCGTCGACGATCGGAACTCCGGTCCGGCCGCGCGTCCACGCATCGAAGTGTGCCGCGTTCTCGTTCCAGCGGATCGCCTCGGTCGGCTTCTGGAACGCGCGGTTCATGCAAACGCGGGGGTACCCGACCATGATGTGGATGTAGAACTCGCGCCACACCAGCTCGCTGATCCAGTGCACCGCGCCCTCGCTGCCGCTGTCGAGCGCAGAGCGCGATGCGGGAACAGGATTCGCCGCGAGGGCAGCGTGCAGGCATTGGCGGCAGGAGATTGCGCCGATGTTGAGGTACGCCGAGAGCGTGCTTGTTCCGTCGGTGTCGGCGGGAAAATCGCGGCGCGCCTTGTATGAGAGAAGCGAACGCTCGACGAACGCGTTGAGCCGCTTGCGAGCGTGCGACTCGCCCGCAGGCCAGAGCGACGCGGGAATGGTCGACTCAAATCCATGAACGCTCGCGGGAACAGGATCGGGAGTGCCCACCATCGCGGGGAGCGCGCGAGGCGCCGAGACACAATCAGGAATGCTGGCGCGGAGCAGGTGCGTGTACAGCGCTTTCTTGAACGGCGTGAAGACGGTGAAGTATGTGCCGCCGCCCGTGCGAATCTCGCCCGGCGCGGCGCAGACCTGGTCGTGATACGCATGGACCTTGCGGCCGGAGTCCACGAACGCCGCCGCGACGGTCTCGTCACGCCGCGCCTCGTTCAGCTCGTACTCGCGATTGAAGAAGAGTCCATCGCAGCCGTGCGATTCGGCAAGACCAACGAGCGCACCCGGAATGTCCTTCGGCGAGGCGCACTCAACGATCCGCAGCGCGATGTTGAGCTTCGCGAGCGCGACAGACAATTCCGCGAGTGTTCGCAGAACGAGATCGACCTTCACCGGCGCCCAGTCGTGCACGCGCCACTCGCCGGGCGAGATGACAAAGGCCGCAACGACGCCGTCCTTGCACGCCTTGCACGCTGCGGCGAGCGCGGTGTTGTCGCTCACGCGAAGGTCGGTTCTCAGCCACACAAGTCCACGCATCGCTCGCTCCGATCTCAATTAGAAGACGCTGGTGTTGGTCGCTGGATCAAGCCGCGCCACGCTTCAAGTAGGTCGCTGGTCAGAAGAGTGTGCCAGAGTCTGGCCGCCCCCGCTTCGCGGCACGTACCGGGGCGATCTTCACCGAAGCGTGGTTCGGGCGGTGTGGCAACGCGTAGTTGACGGCGCGATGATCGGTCGTCGGCGTCCGCTCGGTTTCGATATCTCCCACGCCCCAGCGCTCGCGAAGTGAACACGCCGAGATGGTGATCTGCTGAACCTGTTCTGCGCCGAAGCGGTCGAGGTTCTTGATGACCTGGCCCATTCGCGGGTTGCGTTCGAGGTACGTGCGATTGCGATGGAGGAAGTCCCAGTAGAGCGTCGTGATCGGGCACGCTTCCGGGCCGATACGCTGCGCGGGGTCGTAGCGGCACTTCGTGCAGTAGTTGCTCATGCGGCTGATGTACTGGCCGCTCGCGGCGTATGGCTTGGTCCCGACAACGGGGGACTTCTCGCCTCGCACGCCGTCGGCGTGCATCACCATGCCCAGCGCGTTGGGCAGCGTCACCCAGTCCACGCCATCGACGTACATGGCGAGATACCAGTCGCTGACCTCGCGCGGATGAACGCCCGCGAGCAGCCCAAGGTTACCCGTCACCATCAGTCGCTGGATGTGGTGGCCGTAGCCATGGTCGAGCACCTGTCCGATGCACGCACGCACGCAGGCCATGTCGGTCTCGCCGTTCCAGAAGAAGCCGGGCAGGCGTCCGTGCTGGCCAAGGAAGTTGCGTTGCTCGTAGGTAGGGCCCTCGCGCCGGTAGACGCCGCGGATGGACTCGCGCCAGCCGATGAGCTGGCGGACGAAGGCGTCGACGGATTGGAGCGGCGCCTCGCCGCGAGCCAGCGCGGCGAGCGCTGCATCAACGCACTCACGCGGGCTGAGGAGCTTGAGGTTGAGCAGCGGCGAGAGAGCTGAGTGGTAGACGAAGGGCTCGCCCGACCACATCGCGTCCTCATAGGGGCCAAAGAACGCGAGGCGATGCGCGATGAAGTCATCCAGCGCGAGCAGGGCATCCGCCCGGGTTACCGGCCAGCCGAATGAGTCGAGGTTGCCAGGATTGCGAGGCAGCTCGCGGCGCACGAGCGCGATCACATCGCGCGTGATCACGTCGGGCTCAAATCTCAGCGGCTTGGGAATGGGCGCTGCGGGCCCTTTCTTCCCGAAGGACTCGCGGTTGTCGTGGTCGTAATTCCATTGCCCGCCGAGGGGGCGGGGCTTGCCGCGAGCGTCGCGTTCCATGAGCACGTCGAGGCGCGTGCGCTGCTCGCGATAGAAGTACTCCATCGTCAGGCTCGCGCGGCCTTCGGCCCACGCCGCGAAGGTCTCATCGGAAGTCAGGAAGTGTGTGTCGGGCAGGATCTCAAGCGGCAGCGAGAGTGTCTGCGCCACCGACTTGAGCATCGCATGAACGCGATGATCGCCGGGCTCGGTGACGCGAAGTAGTCGAGGGTGCAATCGCCGCGCGGCGCGGATGATCTCACCGGCGAGCGTCTGCGTGTTGTCGGGATGATCGAGCGCCGTGTAGCAGAGAGGAATGCCGCGGCTGCTCAGCTCGCTTGCAAAGTGGCGCATGGCGGAGAGGAAGAGGACCGTGCGCTGCACATGGCTTGGCACGTGCTGCGACTCATCGCGAACTTCCATCATCAGCACGTGGTCGAGGTGTGGGTTCACATCGGCCAGCAGCGGCGAGGCCGCATCGAGCTGGTCCCCGAGCACGATCGCCAGCACGCCGCCCGGATCAGACACGCGATGCTTGTTGTCCGAGCGAAGCGGTTTGTTCGATGGTGTGCGCTTCATTGCGGGCTCGCTTGCCCCGTTACTCCGGCGCCGCCCGTCATGTAAGCAGCGAGGAGGGCGAGTGCGAGCACGCCGCGGAAGGTCCATGCGAGCGTGCGGACCCAGTTGGTCAGCACGAGCAGGCGGCCCGCCTTGGGAGCGTCTGGGCCGGCGCGCTGGAGTCGAGCGTGCAGCGGGACCTGCACTGCGAATGTTGAGATCCAGACGAGCGCGAGCCCGGCGAGCCCGATGAGGGCGATGGATTGATCGACGCCGCGGAGCGTGAGGAGCATTAGCGCCGAGGCGACCTCGATGAGCATCCCCGGCGCGACGACCCAGGTGATCCGCGACGCGTGCTCGGCTGCGACTTGGGAAATGGAGCCTGGCAACTCGCGCGCGATGCGAAGGAGGAGAGGGTAGTGAATAACTTGGACGCACCAGCACAGACCGGCCATGAACCACGTCGCCGCGGCGTGGGCCGCGAGGATGAGGAAGGCAGTACCCGGATCGGTTGCGAGCGTCGGCATGTAGATGGAACGGTCTGCGTGCTACTTGGGCTGAGGTGCGATCGCTGGTGCGGCCTCGGGCGCGGGGGCGGGAGTGGGCTTGCTTGGGTCGGACGCGGGAGTCTCGGTTCGCTTTATCGGAACCTGGATCTCGGCCCAGCGGAGATTAGTCGGGATGTCGGGTCCGTTGTAGCCCATCACGCGGACCTCGCCCGCGCGCTCCCAGTCCGGGCTTTGCTCGAGCCACGACTCGAGCTCGCCGAGCTTCTTCTGGAGGTTGCGCGCGAGCCACTCGCCTTGGTACCCCTGAGCAAGGACCGTCATCGGCTTGCTGTCATACACCTCGACAACGCCGTCCTTGCCGGTTGGGGCTTGGTCGACGCGGCGATAGAGGAAGGCCATGGACCACTCGTCCACCCTCATTGGGCCTTCTGCGGTCATGCCTTTGAGGTCCATCTCGACGGGGGCGGTCATCTCGATGTCACGCTTCTTGATGTGATTGAAGAGGGGCCAGAAGGCGATGTTGGAACCCGCGCGAGGGCCGGTCTCCTTCATGGTGACGACGGCGCGACGCGCGGCTGGATACCGCTTGATCTCGAAGGCTGCTGGCGGCGTCGGGGCCGGATATCCAATGGGGAGTGGAGCATCGGTCGCGGCGGTGCCGCTCTTGTAGAGCTCGCCGGTCTGCGCGATGGTGGCGTCCATGTCGCCAGCGACGCGCAGTGACTTGCCCTCCTCAAGCGGTGAGGTTGTGACGACGTTTGGGAGATAGATCGATGCTGCTGTGGAGACGGGCGGTGCTTCCACAACCGGAGTTGCGTGGGGCGCGGGCGTGGCAGGTGCGGTGATCGGAGCTGGCGAGGGCGTGGGCTGCTGGCCGACTGAATAGACCTGGGCGAGGCCCGATCCCATGGTTGCGACAATTACACGAGCCATCATTTCGAAGTCTCCGGTTCAGCGAGTCCAGGATTCCAAGGGCGGCAAGAGGAACCTTGGATTCGACCCGGCTCGGCTTTGGATTCGGTTGGGGTCTGGTTGGGCATACCGTCGCGCGTGGCACAAGGGCGCAAATTTCGGTTGGTGGCGGGGGCGAAAGCCGAGGCGGGAGCCCGTCGTGGTCGGGGTCGGATTGCGCCGATGGTTGAGGCGCTTGCGAGCGAGCCCGCGCGACCGAGGCTGACTGCGATTGGCCAGGTTGAGGCGTGGTTTGCGTCGCGTGGCTGGACGCCGTGGGCCTTCCAGCGCGACTCATGGGCTGCGTTTGACGCGGGTTCATCGGGGCTGATCGAAGTGGCGACAGGCGCGGGAAAGACGTACGCGGCGTACATGGGGCCTCTAGCGGCGATGATCGATGAGTGCGAGGGTGGCGGGGCGCTGGCGGGCGTGCGGGTGCTGTATGTGACGCCGCTGCGTGCGGTGACGCGCGATATCGAGAAGGCGCTGGCGCTACCGATCCTGGAGATGGGACTGGCGCTGACGGTGGAGGGACGGACCGGGGACACTTCGGCCGCGACGCGAGCGCGGCAGCGCGACCGGCTGCCGAATGTGCTGGTCACGACGCCCGAGTCGCTCTCGCTGCTGCTGACGCGCGAGAAGGCGTGCGAGATGTTCTCGACCCTGCGCTGCGTGATTGTGGATGAGTGGCACGAGCTGCTCTGCTCGAAGCGCGGGACGCAGGTTGAGCTGGCGCTCGCGCGGCTGCGTCGGTGTGCGCCGGGGATGAGGACGTGGGCGATGTCGGCGACGCTGCCGAATCGGGAGGCGGCGCTCGGAGCGGCGGTGGGGGTTGAGGCCGAAGAACCGACGGGGACCGTCGGGCCACCCGGGACACAAAGACCACGGGCGGTTGTTGTGACGGGCGAGATGCATCGGCCGATCGTGATTGAGAGCGTGCTGCCGGGTGAGGACTCGCGATTGCCGTGGGCCGGGCACCTTGGGCTTTCGATGCTTCCCGATGTGGTGGCGTCGCTTGATGCCGAGGTGCCGACGATCATCTTTACCAACACGCGGTCGCAGTCCGAGCGATGGTTCCATGCGATCCAGGTCCTGCGGCCGGAGTGGTCGGCAGTGATGGCGCTCCACCATGGCTCGATCGAGCGCGAGGAGCGCGAGCGTGTCGAGGCGGGGCTGAAGGACGGGTCGCTGCGGCTGGTGGTGGCGACGAGCTCGCTTGATCTTGGCGTTGATTTCTCGCCAGTGGAGCGCGTGTATCAGATTGGCTCGCCCAAGGGGATTGCGCGGATTGCGCAGCGCGCGGGGCGCGCGAGCCACAGGCCCAATGTCGCGTGCCGCATCTTGTGCGTGCCGACGCATGCGCTCGAGCTCTTTGAGATTGATGCGGCGCGCCGGGCGCTGCTCGCGGGCGAGGTCGAGGCGAGGTTCGCGCCCGACAAGCCGCTTGATGTGCTGGCGCAGCACCTGGTGACGTGCGCTCTTGGCGGCGGCTTTGTCGCGGATGAGCTGTTCCAAGAGGTCCGCACGGCGTGGTCGTTCCGGGCGCTGACGCGGCAGGAGTTTGACTGGGCGCTTGCGCTGGTTGAGCGGGGCGGCGGGACGCTCGCGGCGTACCCGGAGTTCTGCCGCGTGCGTGCGCAGGGCGGGCTCTATCGAGTTGTGGGCGCGCGGATCGCGCAGCTGCACCGGCTGAATGTGGGCACGATTGTCGGCGATGCGTCGGTTGATATCCGCTACATGAATGGGCCCTCGCTCGGGCGCATTGATGAGGGTTTCATCGCACATCTTAAGGAGAACGAGCGTTTCGTCTTCGCGGGCAAGGTGGTGCGGTTCGCGGCGTTCAGGGACCTTGTCGCTTATGTGCGGCCCGCGAAGGGTTCGACGCTCAACACCGTGCTGTGGCCGGGGACACGGCTGCCGATCT
>JBBQGR010000116.1:0-7196 GCA_038323185.1 Phycisphaerales bacterium
GCTCAGCTCGTTGACCTTGTCGATGCTCCAGCCCATCTTGAGCGCGTACCGTACATAAAACAGCCGCCCCTGGCTCGGCACCGAGAGCTTGCGGCTCAGCTTCTCGATCGGGATCGGCCACTCAATCGGCTGACCATCCGCCGTGCGCAGGCCCCACGGCGATGAGCCCGTGCCCGGACGCGCCCCCGGCGAAACATCAAGGATCAGCTGATCATGCTCGACGGCCCTCATCGCCGCGAGCCACTTGTCGTTGCGATCAAGTCCAAGCCCGAACCGCTTGACATCCATCGAGCGGATGACCTTTTGCAGCGACTCTTTGAACGAGCGGCCAATGGCCATCGCCTCGCCCACGCTCTTCATCTGCGTCGTCAGCGTCTCGTCGGCCTCGGGAAACTTCTCAAATGTCCATCGCGGAAGCTTCGTCACCACGTAGTCAATCGCAGGCTCGAAGCACGCGCTCGTGGTCCCCGTGATATCGTTGCGCAGCTCATCAAGCGTGTACCCGATCGCCAGCTTCGCGGCGATCTTCGCAATCGGGAACCCCGTCGCCTTGCTCGCAAGAGCCGAGGAGCGCGACACACGCGGGTTCATCTCCACCACCACCATCTCGAACGGCTTGGTCCCATCCGCACCCCTCGCCGGAGCCGGATTCACTGCAAATTGCACGTTGGACCCGCCCGTCTCAACGCCAACTGCACGCATGATCGCGATGGCGGCGTCCCGCATCGCCTGATACTCCTTGTCCGATAGCGTCAGGATCGGAGCGACCGTCACGGAATCACCCGTGTGCACGCCCATCGCATCAATGTTCTCGATGCCGCACACGATGATGCAGTTGTCCTTCTTGTCGCGTACGACCTCGAGCTCGAACTCCTTCCAGCCGATCACCGACTGATCGATCTGGACCTGCCCGATCATGGAGGCCGAGAGGCCGCGCTGCATGATGTCGCGGAACTCTTCCTTGTTGTACGCGATGCCGCCGCCAGTCCCGCCGAGCGTGAAGGCTGGCCGAATGATCGCGGGCAGACCGATCTCATCGAGGAACTCAACTCCCTCGTCCATCGTCGTCACGGTCTTGCTTCGCGGCATCTTGAGGCCCAGCCCCTCCACGATCTCCTTGAAGATCTGCCGATCCTCGGCGCGGTGGATAACCCGCCGGTTCGCGCCGATCATCTCGATCCCGTGCAGGTCCAGCGTGCCGTCGTCAAAGAGTCCGCACGCGCAATTCAGCGCCGTCTGACCGCCCAGCGTCGGCAGCACCGCATCGATCCGCTGGCCGCTGGCATTCTCGCGCTCGATGATCTTCCGCACCGCCTCGGGCGTGATGGGCTCGATATACGTCCGATCCGAGAACTGCGGATCGGTCATGATCGTCGCCGGGTTGCTGTTCACCAGCACGATCCGGTACCCCTCGGCCTTCAGCGCCTTGCAGGCCTGCGTGCCCGAATAGTCAAACTCGCAACCCTGCCCGATGACAATGGGGCCGGAGCCGATCACGAGGATGGTCTTGATGTCGGTTCGCTTGGGCATGTCGGCTCCGCCATTGCAGCGGTGCCGGGGCCAGCATCCCGGTTCACAGCGCAAACTGGATCAGGATACACGCACGCCGCGAAGAATCCAGTACCCCAGCCCGCCAGCCCTCAGAGCCGACAGCCTTCCCGCACTCCCCGCCGATGCCCGGCTCGCACCACTTCCCCTCGCCCCACCTCCGACCTACCATTCCCCCTGACCCGTTTCAGGGCCACGGGGACACTCCCCAGCCCGTTTTTCAAGGAGCTTGCTCGGATGGCGCATGATCCACTCGATACCGTGATCGGCGTGGCGGAGATGGTTCGTCGCGATCCCGCGGCCGCCTCCCGCCACACGGATGCCGCTCGCAAGGCAGAAGCCGCCGGAAACCGCGATCTCGCGATCGCAGAGTTCCGAAAGGCCGCCAGCGCCGACTCTGAAAACGCCGACGTCCTCTTCCGCCTCGCCTACGCCCTCGATCTCGTCGGCGAGGAGGACGAAGCCCTCTCCGTCTACGAGCGCTGCATCACCAAGCAGCCCGCGCGTGTCAACGCACTTATCAACCTCGGGGTCCTCTACGAGGATCGCGGCGAGTACGCCGCGGCCGAACGCTGCCTCCGCCAGGTGCTGGACACCAACCCCAACCACCTCCGCGCCCGCCTCTTCATGAAGGACGTCATCGCCAGCAAGGAGATGGTCGTCCTCGAGGAGCAGGACCGCGACGTCTTCAAGCGCAAAGCGATGCTCGACACGCCCGTCACGGACTTCGAGCTCTCCGTCCGCGCCCGCACCTGCCTCAAGAAGATGAACATCCGCACGCTCGGCGATCTCCTCCGCATCACGGAGGCCGAGCTGCTCAGCTACAAAAACTTCGGCGAGTCATCCCTCACCGAGATCAAGAAGATGCTCTCGGCCAAGGGCCTGCGCCTCGGCCAGGGCCTCGAAGACGCGCACCGCCAGGCCCGCAAGCAGCTCATGGAGCAGTACAAGGGCACCGGCCGCGAGACCACGCTCGCCAAGCTCGTCTCCGAGCTCGCCCTCTCCGTCCGCGCCCGCAAGGCTCTCCAGCTCCTTAACATCCAGACCCTGGGTGACCTCGCAAGCCACACCGAGGCCGAGCTCATGGGCATCAAGAACTTCGGCGCCACTTCTCTCAAGGAAGTCCGCGAGCGCCTCGATGAGCACAACCTCTCGCTCCGCAAGCTCGACGCCTGATCACGCCGCTCCAACAGAGTTCCCACCAGAGCGGGCCACGAGGCCCGCTCTTTCGTTGCGCTCACACTCATCGTGAGAGCCGCGCCGCCATCTCCATCGCTCGCCGCATGCTCCCCGGATCCGCGAGGCCCTGCCTCGCAATATCAAACGCCGTCCCATGGTCCGGACTCGTCCGCACGATCGGCAGCCCCACCGTCATGTTCACCGCCGAGTCGAACGCAATCAGCTTCAGCGGCCCAAGCCCCTGGTCGTGGTACATCGCCACCACCAGATCAAACCGCGGCTCTCTTCCGTGCTGCCGCACTGCCTTGTGAAAGATCGTGTCGCCCGGGAACGGCCCGCTCGCATCGATCCCTTCCCGGCGCGCCGCCTCAATCGCCGGCGCGATCACCGCTTCGTCCTCGCTGCCCATCAGGCCCTTCTCGCCCGCGTGCGGATTGAGCCCACACACCGCGATCCGCGCGGGCAGTCCATCGGGATGCAGCCCAAGCCTCTCGCACGCAGCGTGACCCATCCGAATGGTTGAAAGAACTCCCTCCGTCGTGATCAGCCGCGGCACGCTCGCCAGCGGCACATGGATCGTCGCAAGAATCACGCACACAACCGGACTCACGAACATCATCGCGTGCGCCGGGCAACCAAACGCTTCCGCAAAGAGCTCCGTGTGCCCCGCAAACCTGCGCTCGCCCGCCATCGACCACGCGTGCTTGCTGATCGGCCCGGTCACAACGCCGTGATACGTCCCCGAGCGCGCCCCCTCGATGGCCTCACGCACCCACGCCAGCGATGCCGCCCCCTGCGCGGCCGAATCCGTGTGCAACAACTCACTCCCCGCCGCGAACTGCCCCGAGTCCACAACGCGAACTTGGCTCGTATCCGTCGGCCGCGACTGCCACGCCACAGCGTCGCCATCCTCCAGCAGCTCAAGGCCGGGCGCCCAACGCGTGCACGCATCCTGAAAGACAACGCGCGACCCAACCACAACCCACCGCGCCAGCCGCCGCACCGACGGATCACCCAGCGCCTTGGCGATCACCTCAGGCCCGATGCCCCCCGGGTCTCCAAGCGTGATCGCAATAGAAGGAAGCACCAGATCCATGCAAGCTCTCCCACCCACACCACACAACAGATGCAGCACACGCACGCGCCCATCCTCACGAGCCAGCCGCGCCCGCCTTCCTCTTTCCCGTTCGCATCCAAACAAGATACGCCGGCACGCCCAGCACCATCAGCCCAAGGTACTGCGCACTTGCCACGGGCTGATCGCGAACCGCCAGCACCGTCATGAAGACCGCCGACGCCACGAACACCAGCGGCACGAACGGATACCCCCAGCACCGAAACGGCCGCGCCATCTCCGGCCGCCGCACACGCAGCACAAAGAGCGCCACGCCCGCCAGCCCGTAGAAGATCCACATGGAAAAGACATACCCCGCCGACAGCGCCTCAAAGCTGCCCACGAAGATCACCGCAAGAATCGACAGCATCAACTGCGTCCAGAGCGCCGTCGCGGGCGTCCCAAACCGCGGATGCACGCGCCCAAGGAACGAGAAGAGCAGCCCATCACGCGACTGCTGAAAACTCACGCGAGCCCCAGTCATGATCGACGCGTGCGTCGAGCCAAACGTCGATCCCACGACGATCGCCGCGGCGACAAGGCCCGCCCCACCACCAAACACGCCCGCCAACGCCGCCGGCGCGACCGTCTCCATCCCCGCCATCTCACGCAGCGGGATCAGGAAGAGATACGACGCGTTCACCGCGAGGTACAGCACCGTCACGATCAGCGTTCCGAGCACATAGATCCGAAGCAGATTCCGCCCCGGATCCCGCACCTCGCCCGCAATCGCACCAACATCGCTCCTTTATCGGTGCCCTCGACCTTCTCGCTCATCCCGCACCTCGCCCGCAATCGCACCAACATCGCTCCACCCGTCGTACGTCCACATCACCGCCGCCATGATCGGCGCCAGCACCGCAAAGAACGATGCCAGCCCGGCCTCGCCCGCGGCACCCTCAACCGCCGCGCCGCTCCAGTTCCCCACGCCGCCACTGAGCACAAACAGTGGCAGCAGCGCAATCAGCGCGAGCGCCAGCAGCTTCAGCCCCGTCAGCACCGCCGCCACGCGCGTCGAGAGCTCCACCCCGCGCACGTTCACCAGCGTCAGCAGCGCGAGCATCGCGATCGTGATCACCTTGGAGTCATGCGGGAACAGCTCCTGTTCCGGCGAATGCACGCCCAGAATCTTCCGCACATGCAACGTGAAGACCACCGCGATCCCCGCCGCCGCCAGCGGCTTGACCACCAGCATGTACGACCACCCAAACACAAACGCCAGCCCGCGCCCATACGCCTCACGCAGAAACACATAAATCCCGCCCGACTGCGGCAGCATCGACGCCAACTCCGCAAACGTCACCGCGCCCAGAAGCGCAATCACGCCGCCCGCGAGCCACGCTCCAAGAATCAGCCAGGGATTCTGCGTCGCTGCCGCGATCCCCGGCGGCGACGCAAAGATCCCGCTCCCCACCATCACGCCCATCATGATCGCCAGCGCGCCGGGCACGCCAACGGTGCGAGCAAGCTCGCGCCGCGAAGGGTCAGCGCTCATGCTCGCGTGCCGAAGACCGCCAGTCTGCTCGGTCTGTCCTGTCATTCGTGGAGGGTACCCGCTCGAGGACACGCTCACGCGAGCCGCGCCGCCAGACCCGCCTCAACCCGCGGCCACTCGCTCCGCACCACGCTGAACACCACCGTGTCGCGCACGTGCCCACCCGCCATCACCATGTGCTTGCGGAGCGTCCCCTCGTGCGTCGCACCCAGCTTCGCGATCGCGCGCTGGCTGTGCACGTTGCGCGCATCACACTTGAGCTGCACCCGCTCACATCCCAGCACCTCGAACGCGTGGCGCAGCATCAGCAGCTTGGCCTCCGGGTTCACGCGCGTCCCGCGATGCTCGGGCGCAATCCACGTCGAGCCGATCTCAAGCCCAAGGTGCGCCGGGCGGATGTCGAGGTACGACGTGCTCCCCATCACGCGCCCCGACCCCGCGTCGATGGTCGCAAAGGCCAGACGGTTCTGCGTCGTCAGCGCGTCACGCACGTACACCAAGAAACCCGCCTCGTCCCACGTCGGCGGCCAGAAAGGAAAGAACTCAAACGTCCCCCGCGCCGTGCACGCCAGCAGCGCCGCGGCGTGCGACTCCTCAAGCGGCTTTAGCGACACATGCCGCCCCGTCAGCGTCGTAGGAACCACGTTGAGCGTGCGTGTCGTCATGGCTTCAAGAAGTGGTCGAGTGGTTGAGTGGTCAAGTGGTCGAGTGATGAACGAAGGCACAGCCGGTTCTGCAATGATCGACCGCCTTGGTCTTCAACACTTGACCACTTCCTCAGTGCAGCACCCGATACACCTCGGCCTCGTCCGTCAGGCCGAGCTTCACCTTCAGCAGCGCGTCCTCTCGCATCGGGCTGAACTCCGACCGCTTCGCCGCGTCGTAGAGCGCTACCGCATCCGCGCGGCTCGCCGTCAGCCGCCGCAGCTCATCGTTCATCACCATGATCTCGTACACCGCGAGCCGGCCCTTGTACCCCGTTCCGTAGCAGACCTCGCAGCGTCCCGCCGCGGTGCTGCCGCCGCCGCCGCACGTCGAGCAGCTTCGTCGCAAAAGCCGCTGCGCCAGCACCGCCAGCAGCGAGCTCGTGATGAGGTACGGCTCGATGCCGACATCCACCAATCGCGGGATCGCGCTGGGCGCATCGTTCGTGTGCAGAGTCGCGAGCACCAGGTGGCCCGTGAGCGAGGCCTGGATCGCGAGCGAGGCAGTCTCCTCATCGCGGATCTCACCCACAAGAATCACGTCCGGATCCTGGCGCAACAGCGCCCGCAGCCCCGTCGCAAACGTCACGCCGCGCTTCGCGTTCACCTGCATCTGGCTGATGCCATCAAGGTGATACTCAACAGGATCCTCGATCGTCATCACGTTGCGGCTCGCGCGATCAATCCGCGAGAGCGCGGCATACAGCGACGTCGTCTTGCCCGAGCCCGTCGGTCCCGTGACCAGAATAATCCCGTTCGGCCGCTCCACAAGATCCAGCAGCTGCGTCTGCATCAGCCGCGTCATCCCGACCTCGTCCAGCGACAACTGCGTCGCGGTCTGATCCAGCAGACGCAGCACCAACCGCTCGCCATAGACGCTCGGAATGCACGAGAAGCGAATGTCCACCTTCCTCGAACCCACGCGCACGCTCGTGTGACCGTCCTGCGGGCTGTGCCGGTTGGCGATATCAAGCTCCGTCATCACCTTGAGTCGCGAGCTGATCGCAGGCGCCAGCGACAGCGGCGGCGTGAACGCATCCACCAGCATCCCATCGATGCGGAAGCGAATGACCAGCTTGTTCTCCATCGGATGCACGTGCACATCGCTCGCGCACCGCCGCAGAGCCTCAAACAGGATCATGTTCACCAGCCGGAT
>JBBQGR010000117.1:0-7191 GCA_038323185.1 Phycisphaerales bacterium
GGTCGGTGGTTGGATACCTCTATCTGGATGCGCGCGGCAACGAGGCGCGGGTGCGTCGTGACTCGACGGGCTTTTGCGAGGCAGCAGCGACGACGTACGCGCTCTCGATCGCGAACGTGCGTCGTGGTGCGCTGGAGCGAGCGCAGCGCGAGCTGCACGCGGAGCTGAACGCGGCCCGCGAGGTGCAGCGGATGGTGCAGCCCGAGGCGAGCGGGCGTGTGGCGTGCTGCGAGTACGCGATGGAGTGCAGGCCGGGTCTGTTTGTCGCGGGCGATCTTGTGGACCTTGTGGATCTTGGCGACGGGCGCGCGGCGGTGTGCGTGGGAGATGTTGCGGGGCATGGCATGTCGGCCGCGCTGCTGATGGCCGCGCTGCAGTCGCATCTTCGCGCGCTGCTCGCGTATCCGGGGATCGATGTTTCGTCGGCGATCATGGGCGTGAACCGGTATCTTGCCGCGACGCCGCTGGAGGGTCGCTTCGCTTCGCTGTGGCTGGGAGTGATCGAGCCTTCGGGCGAGCTTACCTACACGGACGCGGGCCACGGGCACTGGATGATCGTGGATCGCGAGGGCCGGCCGCGAGAGGGCGTGATGGGCGCGGCGGGAATCCCAATCGGTATCGATGGCGACGCGGAGTTTCCAGTCGGCCGCACCCGGCTCGGGCCGGGCGAGCGGCTCGTGCTCTACAGCGATGGACTGATCGAGCAGCCGGGCGCGAATGGCGAAGAGTTTGGCCTTGGCAAGCTGAGGGCCGCGATGGTCAACGCGGCATCGCCCGAGCACGCGATCCACGCGGCGTTCACATCGCTGACACGCCATGTCGGTGGCCCAACGCTCGACGACGACGCGACGGTCGTGGTGGTGGAGTTGGCCGCGTGAAGAAGAAGAAGTGGGCGAGTGGTCGCAGGAAGAAGTGGTCGAGTGTTCAAGTGGTCGAGTGCCTTCGGTCTTCGTGCTTTCACTGTGCCACATTGCCACTCGGCCACTTCTTTTACGGCCTCCGCGTTCAACAGGAGCATGACGATGAGCAAACACGCCGCGACTCGACGTGAGACGGAGATGCCCGAGCCTGACCCGCGCTACGAGATCGTCGTGACGGGCGAGGCCACGGGGCTTGTGCCCGTCGGCGGCGGGAAAGAGCGGCCGATCACGGTGATCGGGACCGAGGCGATCCGGCGCACGTTCGGCGATCGCACGATCCAGCAGGCCCTGAACATGCGCAGCTCGCCGGGCGTGACGGAGGTCGTGCTGAATCCTGATGCGCACGTTGGGTATGGCGCACCGATCGGGTGCGTTGCGGTGAGCCCGACTCACATCTATCCCGGGCCAGTAGGCGTTGACATCAAGTGCTCGATGAGCCTGCTTGCGCTGGATCTGCCGGAGGAGGCCGTCGCGGACAAGAAGACGCGGCGTGCGCTGATCGAAGCGATCTCGCATCGCACGCCGACGGGCCCGGGGCAGGGGCAGCGACAGGCCAAGAAGGGCCGGCGCATCTCGCGCGAGCTCGGCGTTAGGGCCGTGACGCAGGGCGCGAGCGCGGAGGTGCTTGGCGAGCTTGGCGTGCCGCTGGAGTGGGCTGCGCGATGCGAGGACGCGTTTCACGTGGGCCACGACAACACGCGCGAGGCGCTCGAGGCGCGGCTGGACCGGATTCTCGCGATGGGCGAGTTGCGGCTGGCGCAGAACTTCGAGGCCAAGGCCAACCAGCTCGGGACATATGGCGGCGGGAACCACTTTGGCGAGTGCGAGATCGTGCGCTTGCGCGAGACCGAGGAGGCCAAGCGCGCCGCGAGCGCGTTCGGGCTGGTGGATGGGCAGGTGGCGTTCTTATCGCACTGCGGCAGCCGCGGGATTGGTGCGATGCTCGCGGACTTGCAGTTCAAGACGCTGCAGCGAAAGTTTGCGCGATGGAACATCCCGCTGCCCGGCAACGACAAGGAGCTTGTGTACGCGCCGCTGGGCTCGCAAGAGGCCGACGACTACATCGACGATATGTCGCTGGGGGCCAACTTCGCGACGGTGAACCACATGCTGATCAACGCGCTGGTGCTGGAAGCCTTCCGCGAGGTGATCCCCGGGACCACGGGGCGGCTGGTCTACTTCATCAGCCACAACATCGCGCGGCTGGAGTCGACGAACATGCAGGGCTCGTCGCAGGCGTGGGTGCATCGCAAGGGCGCGACGCGCGCCTTCCCTGCGGGGCACCCGGGCCTGCGCGGCACGCTCTTCGAGTCAGTGGGCCACCCCATCCTGCTGCCGGGAAATCCGCAGGCGGGATCGAGCGTGATGGTGGCAAGGCCGGGCGCGAGCTTGTCGTGCTACAGCGTGAACCATGGCGCGGGGCGAAGGCTCTCACGCACCGCCGCGAGCAAGACGCTCGACCAGAAGTTGATCGATCAGAGCTTCGCGGACAGGGACATCCTGACCAACACGCGCAACTACCCAATCGACGAGGCGCCAGACGCGTACAAGGACTTCGAGGAAGTAATGCGCAGCGTCGAACTCGCGGGCCTCGCGGGCGAGGTGGCGCGATTGAACGCACGCTTCGTGATCAAAGACGGCGACAAGGCCGATGATTGATCGCGAAGAGAAGTGGTCGAGCGGTTGAGTGAAGAACCACAAGCCACAAACGGCACGCTGCCTTCAACGCCTTTTACTCGAACACTTCCGCGTCCTAGTGCTTGCCCGCCGCGTACGCCTCCATCGGCGGGCAGCTGCAGACGAGGTTGCGGTCGCCGTAGGGGTTGTCTACGCGGCCGACGTAGGGCCAGAACTTGCTGTCGCGCAACCACGCGGCGGGGTACGCCGCCTGCTCGCGCGAGTAGGGGTGCTTCCACTCGCTGGCGGTCACCATGCCCATGGTGTGGGGCGCGTTCTTGAGGGGGTTGTCGGCCTTGTCCATTGTGCCGCTCTCGATGGTGCGGATCTCTTCGCGGATGGCGATGAGCGCGTCGCAGAAGCGGTCGAGCTCGGGCTTGGGCTCGCTCTCGGTGGGCTCGATCATGAGCGTTCCGGGTACGGGCCACGACATGGTGGGGCCGTGAAAGGAGTAGTCCTGCAGGCGCTTGGCGATGTCATCTACCTTGATGCCAGCGGTCTTCTCAAAGCCGCGGCAGTCGATGATGAACTCGTGCGCCACGCGTCCCTTGCCGCCCTTGAAGAGCACGGTGTAGTGGCCATCGAGGCGCTTTGCCATGTAGTTGGCGTTCAAGATCGCAACCTGCGTCGCCTTGCGAAGGCCAGCGGCGCCCATCAGCGCGATGTAGACCCATGAGATCGTGAGGATGCTGGGCGAGCCGTATGGCGCTGCGGAGACGGGGCCGATGGCCTGCGAGCCGGTGCGCCCTTCGAAGAAGGGGCGGCTGACGGGGTGGCCGGGGAGGAAGGGTGCGAGATGGGCCGCGACGCCGATGGGGCCCATGCCGGGGCCGCCGCCGCCGTGCGGGATGCAGAAGGTCTTGTGCAGGTTGAGATGGCAGACATCGGCGCCGATGAAGCCGGGGCTGGTGAGGCCGACCTGCGCGTTCATGTTGGCGCCGTCCATGTAGACCTGGCCCCCGGCCTGATGGACGAGCGTGCAGATCTCGCGGATGTCCTCCTCGAAGACGCCGTAGGTGGAGGGATACGTCACCATCAACGCGCCGAGCTTGTCCTTGTTCGCGGCGATCTTGGCGCGAAGGTCGGTCATGTCGACGTTGCCCGCGGCGTCGTTCTTGACGCCGACGACCTCGAACCCGGCGACGACCGCCGAGGCGGGGTTGGTGCCGTGGGCACTCTCGGGAATGAGGCAGACGGTGCGATGGGCCTGGCCGATGCTCGCGAGGTACGCGCGGATCACCATGAGGCCGGTGTACTCGCCCTGAGCGCCGGCGTTTGGCTGCAGGCTGACGGCGGCGAAGCCGGTGACCTCGCTGAGCCAGGACTCAAGGTCCTTGAAGAGCTTCTGGTAGCCCTTGCTCTGGTCGGCGGGCGCGAAGGGATGGATCTGGCCGAACTCGGCCCAAGTCACCGGGATCATCTCGCTGGTGGCGTTGAGCTTCATGGTGCAGGAGCCCAGCGGGATCATGCTGTGGCAGAGAGAGAGGTCGCGCCCCATGAGCTTGAAGATGTAGCGGAGCATCTCGTGCTCGCTGTGGTGGCTGCTGAAGACGGGGTGGGTCATATAGCCGCTCTGGCGGGCGTGGGCGGACAAGCCAGCGAGGTCGGGGGCGATGTCGGTCGCCGCGAGCAGCGTGTTGGCGTTGAAGGCAACGGGCTCGCCAGCGAAGATCTCAAAGAGGGCTTGGACGTCCTCGCGCGTGGTGGTCTCGTCGCAGGAGATGCCGACGCTGCCGTCGCAGAAGTCGCGCAGGTTCATTCGCCGAGCGCGGGCGGCTTCCAGCGTGCGCTGCGCGCTGGCGTGGCTGCCAAGGTTCACGCGGATGGTGTCGAAGATCGGGCCGTCCTGGACCGGCAGGCCCAGCTTCCTGAGGCCAGTGCGCACGACCTCGGCGAAGGCGTGCGTGCGGAGCGCGATGCGGCGCAGGCCCTCGGGCCCGTGATAGACGCCGTACATGCCAGCGATGATGGCCAGGAGCGCCTGCGCGGTGCAGATGTTGCTCGTGGCCTTCTCGCGACGGATGTGCTGCTCGCGAGTCTGAATCGCCATGCGGAAGGCCTGATTCCCCTGGCTATCGCGCGAGACACCGATGATGCGGCCGGGCATCTTGCGGACGTGCTGCTCGCTGGTGGCGATGAACGCGGCGTGAGGCCCGCCGAATCCCATCGGCACGCCGAATCGCTGTGCACACCCGACCGCGATGTCCGCGCCCCACTCGCCCGGCGGCTTGATGAGCGTGAGTGCCAGAAGGTCCGTCGCGACCACGACGAGCGCGCCGGCGGCCTTGGCCTTGGTCGCCAGGGCTTCGTGGGCCGCGATGAAGCCGAGGCTGCCGCTGGTGTTGGGATACTGGAGCAGGATGCCGCAGGTCGAAGCGTCGGGGGCGATCTTCTCAGGGTCGGCGATCACGAGCTTCATGCCCAGTCCGTCCGCGCGCGTGCGCAGGACGCCGAGGGTCTGGGGGTGCACATCGCTGGCCGCGATGAACGTCGAACGCGAATCGCCCGCGATGGAGTAGCACATCGTCATCGCCTCGCCCGCGGCTGTTCCCTCATCAAGCAGGCTCGCGCCAGCGAGGGGCAGGCCCGTGAGGTCGGCCACCATCGTCTGGAAGTTGAGGAGTGCTTCGAGGCGGCCCTGCGCGATCTCGGCCTGATAGGGCGTGTACTGCGTGTACCAGCCCGGGTTCTCAAGGATGTTGCGGAGGATCACGCCCGGCGTGATGGTGCCGTAGTACCCCATCCCGATGAAGGACCGGAAGATCTGGTTCTGCGAGGCCATCGTCTTCAGCTCGCGAAGCAGCTCGTGCTCGCCCTTGGGCGTCTCGCCGATGCCCGAGAATCGCATGGGCTTGGGCAGGCGGATGGAGGAGGGCACGGTCTGCTCCGTCAGCTGCTCGAGCGAGGTGCAGCCGAGCGCTTCCAGCATCTCGGCGATCTCGGCCTCGCTGGGGGCGATGTGCCGGTGCCAGAAGGTGTCGGAGGGGTTGAGGAGGGAAGCGTTGGTCCCGTGCTGCGCGCCATTGCGGGTGGCGGCGCCGTTGGCGTTGCTGGCGTGGGTCGTGGAACTGGCGGCGTTGGTCGTCGTCATGAGGATTCGATTCCGTTGGTGCATGCCCGGCAATGTCACGCGGGGGCCCACCAGAGCCCACGCCGCGCCACGCCGAACCAAGCGCCAGATGTCTGCGTCATTCTAGGTTGCGCGGGGCCCGTTTCCTGCTGCGGGGCACGCGGAAATGCGGGGGGCCCGCATCCGCACACCGTGCGGTTTCGGCGCTTCGTGTCCAATGTTGGCGACAACCGAGATTGGCAAGCCGGACCCCGCCGCCAGGCCGCAGCTTCTTGGCCGCGAAGCGGCCAGGGTGAGAAGCCGGGCGTCGCAGCGAAGCCGCACGCCCGGTCAGGCTAAGAGGGACCTGAACCACGCAGTGGTACGGGTGGTGCCGCTCGAGCAGCGTGCGGCCCCACGGCCATCGCCGCAGTTGCCTCACGATCTCCGAGAGCCGCTCCACGCCAGCCGCGTCGGCCACTGCGAACGAAGTCTCTCTTGCGGCCCGCGAATCTCGCAATGCCGCGCTGGGAATGCAGGTCAATCGCTCGACGTTCGGCCACAACCACACCGTCCCCGCACTCCCACTAGTCCCAAGCCTGATCTTCACGCTCCGCCGTGATCACTTTCCTAGGCGAGATCCTACACTCGCACCATGCCACTCAATCACTATGTCACCCTCGGCCGCTCGGGCCTGCGCGTCTCCCCCTTCTGCCTGGGCGCTATGACCTTTGGCGAGGAGTGGAAGTTTGGCTCCAACCCGGTCGATTCCAAGCGCGTGATCGACGCCTTCCTCGCGCACGGCGGCAACTTCATCGATTCCGCGAACATGTACAACCGCGGCAACAGCGAGAAGATCCTGGGCGAGCATTTCAAGGACGCCGCGAAACGCGACCGCGCGGTGATCGCCACCAAGTTTTCCGGCAACCTCTTCCCCAGCGACCCCAACGGCGGCGGATCCAGCCGCAAGGCCATCCTTCGCGCGTGTGATGAGTCGCTACGCCGCCTCCAGACCGACTACATCGATCTCTACTGGCTCCACTTCTGGGACAAGCAGACGCCGATTGAAGAAACCGTGGCCGCGATCGACACGCTGGTGCAGAGCGGCAAGGTCCGCTACTTCGGCATCTCCGACACGCCCGCATGGAAGGTGACGCAGGCAATCTACGAGGTCGAGCGGCAGGGTCTCTCCCGCGCTGCGCGGCCGATTGCGCTGCAGGTTGAGTACTCGCTGCTGCAGCGCACGGTCGAGGGCGAGCTGATCCCGATGGCGCGCGAGCTGGGCCTGGGCGTCACGCCCTGGTCGCCGCTCAAGTACGGCATCCTGACCGGCAAGTACACGCGCACGAGCCGCCCGACCGAGGGCCGCTCGACGACGGGCTGGATCGACCGCAACCTGACGGACCACGCGTACGGCGTCGTGGACCTGCTCATCGCGATCGCGAAGGAGGCGGGATGCACGCCCGCGCAGGCCGCGCTCGCGTGGGTGCAGACTAAGCCCGGCGTCGCAAGCTCGATCATCGGCGCTCGCACCGTGGAGCAGCT
>JBBQGR010000118.1:0-7138 GCA_038323185.1 Phycisphaerales bacterium
AGTTCGTCCCCGTCGAGATGGGGGCGAGCGTCTTCTCCAAGGGCAACACGCGCGGGATGACCGACGAGGCGGTCAAGATCGTCGAGGAGTGCGGCATCCTCTTCAAGGGTCCGATGGAGACGCCCAAGGGCGGCGGCGGAAAGTCGATCAACGTCACCGCTCGCAAGATGTGGAACGCGTACGCAAACCTGCGCGTCTTCAAGAGCTTGCCCGGCGTTGAGACGGTCTACTCCAAGGCCGGAATCCAAATCGACCTCTGCATCGTGCGCGAGAACATCGAGGACACGTACGGCGGCGTCGAGCACCGACTCTCCAACGATATGATCCAGTGCAAGCGGCTGACCAGCGCGCCCGGGTGCGATCAGGTGCATCGCTTCGCCTTCCACACCGCCGAGAAGCTCGGCATCAAGAAGGTCTTCTGCGGCCACAAGGCCAACATCATGAAGATGACCGACGGCCTCTTCCTTGATCGCTTTAAGGCCGTCGCGAAGGACTTCCCGCACATCGAGACCGGCGACGTGATCGTTGACGCCCTCTGCATGAACCTGGTCGTGAAGCCCCAGCAGTACGAGATGATCGTGCTGCCGAACCTCCAGGGCGACATCGTCAGCGACCTCGCGGCGGGGCTCGTGGGAGGCCTTGGCTTTGCGCCCTCGGCCAACATCGGCACGCACATCTCGATCTTTGAAGCCGTGCACGGGACCGCCCCGGACATCGCTGGCAAGGGCGTTGCGAACCCGACGAGCCTGGTGCTGTCTGGCATCATGATGCTGCGGCACCTGGGCCTCACGCGCCAGGCCGCGACGGTGGAGAACGCGCTCCTCGCGACGCTCGAGTCCGGCCTGCGCACCGGCGACTTCGGCGATCGCGCGAAGCCCGCGGTCGGGACCAAGGACTTCATCAAGGCCGTCTCGGACAAGCTCGGCAGCGCGCCCAAGTCCGGCGGCGTGCCAGTCCCCGAGGCCGACAACGCACCGCTGGTTCGCGCCACCAAGCCCGCGGGGCAGCAGGTCATCCGCACGTTCGCAACCGTGGTGCGCCACGTGATGGGCTGCGACATCTATCTTGATACGCCGCTGAGCCCTATCAGCGTCGCCGAGGAGATGCAGCGCATGGCCGAAGACACACCCTTCAAGCTCACGATCATCTCCAACCGCGGCACGCAGGTGTGGCCGACGGGGAGTATCTACACCGAGTGCGTGGACTACTACCGCGTCCGGTTCGAGCTGCGCGAGAACGTGCGCCCCGGCGACATTGGTCAATCCAGGTGCGTAGCGCTGATGGACAAGATCGCAGAAAAGTTCATCGTGTGCAGCTACGAGCTGCTGCGGGTCTTCGACGGGGTAAAAGGCTACAGCTTGGCGCAGGGGCAGTAGGCCCTACCGGCCGTGCCGTAACCGAGCTCCGCTGCGCAAGCAGCGGGTTTGCTTCGAGCGCGGCCGTGGCAGACACAAAGCATGATCGCAGATCCCGGATCCGCTGCTTGCGCAACTGGGCTCGGAAGGGGGATAGATCTGGTGGACAGATGCGTCAGCTTTCGGCCATCATCGACAGATGCTCGATGCCCTCGTAGTGGCTCTTAGTGTGAGTTACGAGCACCAGCCCGTGTCGCACCGCAGTCGCAGCGATCCAGCAATCTCCGCACTCAATCAGACGTTCCTTGCGGCGGCGCTCCGCGTGAATCTGCGCCCAGATGGAGGTCGTATGGTCGTCGGGAATCAGCACAAGATGCGCCGCAACAATCCACTCAAGTTGAGCGGACCGCTTCGCCGACCAGCTTCGCAGGATGGTCCACGCTCTTAGCTCCGCAACCGTCTTGAACGAGATCGCTCGCTCGCTCGCTCCCACCAATTCTGCTCGCGTAACACGTGTATCGTTATTCGCGAGGAACGAGAAAACGTCGGTATCAAGCAGCACCGCCACGCTCATCGCCGCGCCTCGCGCACAAACGCCAGAAAGTCGTCGATGCTGTCCTCCTCAGACCAAAGGTCGAAAGAAGGCTCTGGAAGCGTTCCACCGACAGCAGCGGCGGAGTTGAAAAGTCGGCCGGAGAGTTCGCGCAGTTCCTTGATCGGCGTTGGCGTTCCGTTCTGCGAGCCGACGACGTGAAAGTGCACGCGCGTGCCTTCGGGCAGGCTGACTGACCCATCAGGCTCGATCATGCCCTTATGGAAAGTTCCGGTGTAATCCAACGCTGGTGTCCTCGTGATCGCGTGGATGGTGCTCAGAGGTTGGTTGAGTCAAGACATGACCCGCTGCTTGCGCAGCTGGGCTCGGTAGCAATCTTCACTGCGCCTCGACGTGCTCTGGCCTCAGCAGCCTTCGCACCTCACCGGACTTGCTCTCAACAAGCACCTCATCCGCCTCATCCAGGAACAGGCCGTGGTCGACGACGCCCGCGACGTGGTCGAGGTTCATCGCGAGTTCTTCAACGTTGCTCGCCTCCGAGAGGCGGATGTCCAGCACCACGCCGCCGCCGTCGGTCATGAAGGTCTCGCCGTCGAGCGTGCGCCGGACGACGCCCGAGAGGCCCATGTCGCGCAGGCGATTTCGGATGCTCGTGATGCCGAAGGGGATGATCGTCACCGCCAGCAGCGCCTTCGCGCCCAGGTGCGGCACGACCTTGTCCTCGCCAGCCATGTAGATGTTGTACTTGCTCACGGCGGCGATGAGGCGCTGGCGCGTCAGTGCGCCGTGGTGGCCCTTGAGCATACGAAGCTGCGTATCGACCTCGGCCGCGCCGTCGAAGGAGTAGTCGACCTGCTCCACATTATCAAAGGTGACCATCGGCAGACGAAGCTCCTGTGCGAAGGTCTGCGTCGCGAGCGATGATGCGACGCAGTCGATGTCGAGGCGCTCGACGCGGATGCGTTCCGCGAGTGCGCGGATGGCGCGGTTCGCGGTGCGGCCGGTCCCGAGGCCGACAATCATGCCCGACTCCACCCGCGCGACCGCGGCGGCGGCGAGGTGATCAACGCCGCCACTCGCCGGGCCGGTGCTGGACGCGAGCGCATCCCATCCTGAACCGTTTCCCGAACGGTTGCCCGAGGAGCCGAACACGCCTGAGTTGCTGGATGAATTAGTCAAAGCGAATCCCCTGTGCCAGCTTCAGCTCGTTGCCGAAATGGACGGTGCAGGTCTGGCGACGCATGTACGCCTTCCACGAATCCGAGCCCGACTCGCGGCCGCCGCCCGTTTCCTTCTCGCCACCGAAGGCCCCGCCGATCTCGGCCCCGCTGGTGCCGATGTTCACGTTCGCAATACCGCAGTCGCTCCCCCACGAAGCAAGGAACGCTTCCGAGCTGCGCACGCTGTCGGTGAAGATTGCCGACGAAAGGCCCTGATCCACTGCGTTGTTCATCGCGATAGCTTCGGCGACGGTCTTAAACGTGAAGACGTACAGGATCGGCGCGAATGTCTCTTCCTGCGAGATCGGGAGGCGGTTGCTCGCTGGCGCTCGAATGATCGCGGGCTCGACAAAGTTGCCCGGGCCAGCGACCCGCTTGCCGCCGGTGATGAGCGTGCCGCCCTGGTCGATCGCGGCTTTGATCGCGTGCTCAAAGCCCTCCACGGCCTTGGGCGTGATCAGCGGCCCAACCAACGTCCCCTCCTTGAGCGGATCGCCGATGCGGATGGTCGAGTACGCGCGGCTAAGACGTGCGACGACGTCGTCCACGATCGACTCATGCACGATAAGCCTGCGCGTGGTGGTGCAGCGCTGGCCCGCAGTGCCGACGGCGGCGAAGGTCACGGCCTTGGTCGTGAGGTCCAAATTCGCGGTCTGATCAACGATGACCGCATTGTTGCCGCCGAGCTCGAGCAAGCTGCGGCCCATGCGCTCGGCGACAACCTTGCCGACGTGACGCCCCATGCGGGTCGAGCCCGTCGCGGAGATCAGCGGCAGCCGCTTGTCGGCGATAAGTCGCTCGCCGACCTCGGCATCGGTGCCGATGATGAGCCGGAAGACGCCGGGGTGCCCAAGCTTGGTCGCGACCCGGTCCGCGATCGCGTTGCTCGCGATGGCAGTGAGGGGCGCGAGCCCGCTGGGCTTCCAGAGAACCGTGTCGCCGCAGACCGCCGCGAGCATGGCGTTCCATGCCCAGACCGCATTAGGAAAGTTGAAAGCAGAGATCACGCCGATAGGTCCCAGCGGCAGCCACTGCTCGAACATCCGGTGGTTCGGCCGCTCGCTGGGCATCGTGATGCCATAGAGCTGGCGCGAAAGCCCGACGGCGAAGTCGGCGATGTCGATGGTCTCTTGCACCTCGCCAAGACCCTCTTGAAGAAGCTTGCCGACTTCGAGCGCGACGAGCTGCCCAAGAGGCTCCTTCAGGCGGCGGAACTCGTTGCCAATCTGGCGGACGACCTCGCCTCGGGCGGGAGCGGGAACGGCGCGCCAAGCGAGGAAGGTTTCCTGAGCGCCAGCGATCTCGCGAGTGAGATCCGCAGCGTTGTCAAGACGGACGCCAGCGATGAACTGCCCCGTGGCGGGATTGGTGACGGTGAGAGCGCCAGCGAAGTCGGGCGCGCACAGCCGCGGATCTCGGTCCACACCCAGCGAACTCAATAGGCCTTCAAGCATGGGAGATGCTAGGACCGGGGGGCGTGCGTGGGGGCACGCACCGTCGGTTCAGCGGATAGAACCTTGTCGTTCCCGAACGCGGTTCAGGGAGTTCGCACCCTTCCAAGACTCCCCAAGGAACAATCGGTCAGGCCCAATCTTCCGGCGTCGGACGCAAAGATCACAAGCAGAAAAGACCCACTTGCGTCCGGCAAGCTTCCTTGGTAAAATCCGTCGCGTCGGACGGGCCGATGACGACCCGTTGGGACAACTGGAGATTTACATGCTTGCTCGACTGAGAAGTTCCTTCGTCACGATTGTCACCCTGATCTTGGTCTGCTCCCCTCTCGCCAGAGCACAGAACACCAATCCATACGATTTGCTCATCCTCATTTCAAACAATGGTGAACTGCAATCCTTCAACGCCGCTCAACATACTCATTACTAAGTTTGAAACCGGGATGGTCGTCAATATATATTTAACGTCTGTGTTCACGGCCCGCATGCGTCATCGGATGAGCAAGGGACGGTTCGTTGTAGACGAGTCTAAGCTAGGTCAATTCTACGACCGCTGCGACTTCAACCGCGACGAGAATGTTGACCTGTTTGATGCTCAGGAGATGGTACAGTCAATTATTGGATTGTCCAATGTCCCATGCGGCACTAGGTCACTACGTCGAAGGACAGTTCGTTCCCATGTCATGCACGACCTCTTGCGTGATCGGAATGTGCCAAGAGAGTAGATGGATTCAAAACGCGAAAAACTTCGGTTCGCCCCCTTTGATCTGCTGGCGAGATTTGTCTCCCGCCGCACCGCCGCGGGGCCGAGTCCGGCTGAGGTGCCTTCTAGTCCTTTCCCGGCATCAGTTTTGGACTTTGAGAAAACCTATGATCCGACTTCGGGGGGCTGGAGGGTCTCGGACGATGCCGAGGTTGGATTTGCCGCTGTTGAACTTGAGGTCGGCAGACTCTGGTACTGCCTCGCTAGGCTCCTTAGGCCGCTTGTAGTTTTCGAGACCGGAACGCATCGCGGATATTCGACATGTATGATCGCAGCCGCGATCGTCGAGAACAACAATAATGGTCGAGTATTCACCTTTGACCCGATGGAGTACGAACACTTGTGGCGCGGAACACCGCTCGATGAGTTCATCGAGTTCCGGCAGTGTCCTTCGACTGAGGTTGACCTAGGCTCGATTCCGGCATCCTTTGACATGCTGGTGCTGGATAGCGACCACCACTACGAGACCATCATCGCGGAGCTGCGTGTCTTTGAGCCGCGCCTGCGTGTGGGTGGACACATCCTGATGCACGACTCGCTGTACTTTGATGGTGTTGGTGCGGCGGTGCAGCAACTGATGGCTGATGCACGCTTTGAGGTCATCACGCTGGACTCGCCGCGAACTGGAGGACATCCGCCGCGGCGGCCGCCGGGCGTGACAATTGTTCGCAAGAGTGCCGAGGGGTTGCAGGTGGAGGTTGATCGGGCGAAGCTGAAGTGGAACGTGGGCAATCCTTGGAGCAAGCCGCTGCTGCGTGGTGGGGTGAGAAGTGGGCTGGAGCTTTGATTTGATGATGGGGTGTGGTGGAGGAAGAATCCGTCGGGACGACCGATCTACCCAAGACACGGATACCCAAGGCGGGACTGACTTCATGCTTCCTTGATGTTTTTGGGCTTGACATGGTGGGCTTGCGGCTCTTCCGTTGGTGATGCGAATGCTGATGTGTCGTGCCGCGTGTGTGCTTGGTGTGTTTGCTTTGGCTACGAGTGCGCTGGCTCAGGAGGTTGCGACTTCGGCGCCGCCGCTGGTGCTGGCGCCGATTGCAGAGCTTGGGCCCGGGGCGAAGCGGGAGATTTCGGGGATTGTGCGTGGCTTGCGTGAGCATCAGGGTGCGGCGGTCTTCTGGACGCAAAACGACTCCGGCGATGAGCCCCGCATCTACCCCATCCGCGCCGATGGCTCCCTCATCCAGACAGTCCGCGAGCCAGAGACCCCCGGCACGCTCATCGCCGGCGCCATCAACAGCGACTGGGAGGACATCGCACTCCTCCGCCGCGCCGACGGCACAAACCAGGTGATCGCCGCGGACTTTGGAAACAACAGCAACGCCCGCGCGGACCTCGCCCTCTACTTCATCGAAGAGCCCGAGCCGACCGAGAGCCGCACGTCGTTCACGAGCAAGGTCATGGTCCGCTACCCGGACCAGTCGCACCGCCCCGCAGTGCGCGACGACTTCAACTTCGACGCCGAGGCACTCTTCACGGTGCGCGACGACGTCTTCATCCTCAGCAAAAACCGCTCGGACACGTTCACCAAGCTCTATCGCCTCGACGACCGCGCCCCCGGCATCGTCAACACGCTCACCTACCTCGACCGCTTCGACACCATGGGCCAAGTCACCGGGGCCGACTGCAGCGAGGACGGACTTCGCCTCGCCGTTCTGACCTACACGCACGTCTGGGTCTTCGAGCGTCAGGACAAGAAGCAATCCTTCTTCTCCGGACGCGTCCGCCGCGTTCCATACCAGCTCGAAGAAACCAAGCCGGGCGAAGAGAGCGACAGCGAAGCGATCTGC
>JBBQGR010000119.1:0-7065 GCA_038323185.1 Phycisphaerales bacterium
CGGGAGCGGCGTTGGAGCCGCACTTGGCTGATCTCACTGGGCAGCGACGCGGCCATGGTCGCGGAGCCGCGGCTGGTCTTTGATCGTTCTGTCAATGACCGGTACAACGACCCGGGCTCGCCAGTCTTTGAGACAACGCCGCGAGGCGAGAACCTGATCAAGGTGATCGGCAGCGGGGCAAGCGAGGCGGTCTTCCTGACCGGGCAGGGCGCCACGCCCGAAGGGGATCGGCCCTTCCTCTCGCGCATGACGCTCGCGGATTTCTCGCGCGAGATCCAGTGGCGCAACGAGGGTGAGAAGTACGAGACGGTGGTGGATGTGATCGGCGATGGCAACGCAAATGTGCGGGTCGTCACTTCGATGGAGAGCAAGACGACGCCGCCAAACTTGTTCGAGCGGCGGCTGGGTCAGGGGAATGAAACCAGCGAGGTGCGTGCGCTCACGACCTTCACCGATCCGCTGCCGGAACTTCGCGGCATCAAGCGCGAGATCGTGACGTACACGCGTGCGGACGGGACGCCGCTGTCGGCGACGATGTACCTGCCGCCGGGGTATGTGGAAGGCACGAAGCTGCCACTCTTCATCTGGGCGTATCCCAACGAGGCCTCGGACGCGGCGACGGCGGGGCAGGTCGCGGGCTCGGACTACCGCTTCACGCAGATCGGCGGTTCGAGCCAGCTCTTCCTGCTGCTGGCGGGGTACGCGGTGATGAGTGATGCGTCGATGCCCGTGATCGGCGATCCGGAGACGATGAACGACACGTTCGTCGAGCAGATTGTCTCCAACGCTCAGGCGGCGATCAACAAGGCTGGCGCGATGGGCGTTGCGGATACCACGCGCGTTGCGGTGGGCGGGCACAGCTACGGCGCGTTCATGACGGCCAACCTGCTGGCCCACGCGCCCAAGGGCATGTTCCGAGCGGGAGTCGCGCGCAGCGGCGCGTACAACCGGAGCCTCACGCCGTTTGGATTCCAGTCTGAGCGCCGGAGCTATTGGGAAGCGCGGGACGTGTACACCACGCTCAGCCCGTTCACCTACGCGGACCAGATCAAAACGCCGCTGCTCTTGATCCACGGCGAGATCGACAACAACCCCGGCACCTTCCCGATCCAGTCCGAGCGGCTCTTCCAGGCAATCCGCGGCAACGGCGGCACGGCGCGGCTAGTGATCCTGCCGCACGAGTCGCACGGCTACATGGCCAGAGAGAGCGTCGGCCACGTGCTGGCAGAGATGGTGGAGTGGCTCGACACGCACATGGCGAGTGAGAAGGCAGGTGAGAAGGCAGGTGAGAAGGCAAGCGAAAAGGCTGGCAAGCCCTCCGCGCGAGCGAAGGGGGACCGCGCAACGCCGTGACACGTTGCTGTGGGAAGTGTGGGAAGAGGTGGTGGCGGAGATGAACCGGAAGGCCCCACGCTTGCGCGTGAGGCTCGTTGGATCTGGCTCGCTGGATCTGGCTCGCTGGATCTGGCTCGTTGGATCTGGCTCGTTGGATTTCCTCGTTTGGTTCTTGCAGTTTCATGGTTCTTGGCTTGCCTCGCGGCGTGGATCCGATATCGTTTCCCTTGGTGGCAGCGTCCGAGTCACGAGCCACGCCGCGCACGCGTCGAGCCTGTTCTGAGCGCCCGCTCTGAACCCGCACGAAGCGCTCAGCGCGTCGCGAACTCGGTTCTGATCACGGCGTGAGGCAACATCTCCTTTCGCCACTCGCACCCGTCCGCAGCCATGCCAATAGCGCGTGGCAGGAATTTCAGCACCCATGGCGACAATCTCCAGTCCTCGCTCTGCATTCCTCCACGGCACCTGGACCGCGGCCGACGCCGCGCAGCTCTATGGAATCCCCGACTGGGGCAAGGGCTACGTCGGCGTCAACGCCTCGGGCCACGTCACCGTGATGCCCAGCAAGGAAGTCTCGAAGCAGATCGACCTCTTCGAGGTTGTGCAGGGCCTGCACGAGCGCGGCATCCACACGCCGGTGCTGGTGCGCTTCAACGACATCCTGACTCACCGTCTCAAGGAGATCCGCAAGTCCTTCGACGACGCCATCGCCGAGCAGGGGTACGCTGGCGGCTACTCGTGCGTCTATCCGATCAAGGTCAACCAGCAGCGCCACGTCTGCGAGCAGATCGCCTCGCTCGCGGTTGAGCTTGGCTTCGGGCTCGAGGCAGGCAGCAAGCCCGAGCTTCTCGCGGTGCTGGGCCTCTCGGCCACGGCGGGCGGGGCGGGCGTCAACGGAATGCCGATCATCTGCAACGGCTTCAAGGACTCGGAGTTCATCGAGACCGTGACGCTCGCGACCAAGCTGGGTCGGAACATCATCCCCGTGGTTGAGAAGTTCAGCGAGCTCGAGCTGCTGGTCGCTCACGCGAAGAAGTACAACGTGCGTCCGCGCATCGGCCTTCGTGTCAAGCTCTCGGCCAAGGGCGCGGGACGCTGGGAGGGCTCGGCGGGCGTCCGCAGCAAGTTCGGGCTCTTCGTCTCCGAGGTGCTCAAGGCCGTGGAGTTCCTGAAGAAGCACGACATGCTGGATTGCCTCAACCTCCTGCACTGCCACGTGGGGAGCCAGCTCTACGACATCCGCGTCTTCAAGAACGCGGTCAATGAGCTCGCCCACATCTATTGCGAGTTGCACAAGATGGGCGCGGGCCTGTGCATGCTCGACATCGGCGGCGGCATGGGCGTTGACTACGACGGCTCGCAGTCGGCGTGGTCCAGCTCAATTAACTACACGATCGCGGAGTACGCCACGGACGTGGTCTACCGCATCAAGTCCGTCTGCGACTCGGCCAAGGTGCCGCACCCCATGATCGTGAGCGAGTCAGGGCGCGCGATGGTCGCCTATGGCTCTGTCCTCATCATGGACGTGCTGGGAACCAGCAAGTTCGAGGAGAACCCCGACCTTGCCTCGATCGAGGCGGCGATGAAGGCCGAGCAGAGCGCGGGGAACGAAGTTCCCCAGCCCGTGCTCGACCTGCTCGACGCGTACAAGAGCGTGACAGATCGCAACCTGCTCGAGGCGTACCACGACGCGACACAGGCGCGCGACGAGGCGATGAGCCTCTTCTCGCTGGGCTACATGTCGCTGCCCATGCGGGCGGCGGCCGAGCAGCTCTTCTGGGCCCTGGGCCACAAGCTCATCGAGCGCGCCGCCAAGCGGGGCGACGTCCCCGAGGAGTTCGAGAACCTGCCCGAGCTCTTGAGCGACATCTACTTCTGCAACTTCTCGATCTTCCAGTCCATGCCCGACTCGTGGGCCATCGACCAGCTCTTCCCGATCTGCCCGATTCACCGGCTGAGCGAGGAGCCCACACGCCGCGGCATCCTTGCGGACATCACCTGCGATTCGGACGGCAAGATCGATCACTTCGTCGACAAGCGCATTGACAAGAAGACGCTGGAGCTGCACGAAGTTCGCTACGCCGCCGCGACCGACTCTGACATCGCCGCGGCGGGCAGCGTCGGCACCACTGGCGCGCCCTCGACACCGATCACCAGCATCGAGCCCTACTACCTCGCGGTCTTCCTGCTCGGCGCGTACCAGGAAATCCTGGGCGATCTGCACAACCTCCTCGGCGACACGCACGCCGTCCACATCGGCATCGATGAGCACGGCGAGTGGGAGATCGAGGAAGTCATCGAGGGCGACACGGTCGAGGAAGTGCTGCGGTTTGTGCAGTACGACCCCGAGGATCTCAAGCGCGCGATGCGGCTCGACATCGAGGCGGCCTGCCGCCAGGGCCGCCTGACGCTCGCCGAGGGCAAGAGCCTGCTCAAGTATTACGACGACGGGCTCGAGGGGTATACGTACTTGGAGAACTGAACCCGGCTTGGCGGGTTTGCCTTTCCATCGAGCCAGAAACTTGGTATCTTCTCTCGCGTGCCGGGACATCTTCGCGGCTCGAGAACCGATCCGGCACTTCAGGAAACCAGCCATGGCCAAGCCAACCGACAAGCAGCTCGCAGATCGCGGCGTCGCCGATCACCTCAAGGCCGGTGCCAAGAACATCAAGACCACGTACAACACGCTCTACAACCGTCCCGGCCCCGGAGGCGGCGCTGGCACAGTCCCGATGAACCTCAAGATCGCGGCCACCGGCAAGACCGGGAAGAACATGCCCAAGGCTCCAGCCGCGACGCGCGCGAAGGTCGTCGGCATGGGGGCGCTGAGCGTGACGCCCCTTGGCCCGGTCGCTGCGGCGGTCTCGGGCGTGGTGAAGTCCGTTCAGGCCAAGTCCCAGGCCAAGGCCAACCTTGCGGCGGCGAAGAATCCTGCGCCCGCCAAGTCCGCACCGACTTTGAACATCAAGGCGCCCACCAAGCCCGCCGCACCAGCGGCGAAGGTGGGCGTCAAGCCAGCAGCCCCGGCGCCAGCCACAGGCCCGAAGATTGGCCAGCGGAAGCTATAAGCGGCACGAGCATCGTCGCGACCGGCTTCCTCACCCCACGGTTTAGCCGCATCAGCTCGAAGTGACCAGAGAAGCAATCACGCGTTGGTCCGCGCCGGCCCGTCTTCGCGGGCCTCACCCCACCCCAACCGCGTCCTTGCCCGCGAGTTCCTTCTCGTCCACGCGCTCGATGGATGCGCCCAAGCCGCGCAGGCGGTCTTCGAGGCGCTCGTAGCCGCGGTCGAGGTGATACACGCGATTGACGACGGTGGTTCCTTCTGCCGCAAGTCCGGCAAGGACCAGCCCGGCCGAAGCGCGCAGGTCCGAGGCCATCACCGGCGCTCCCACCAAGCCCTTGACGCCGCTGACGACGACTGTTGCGCCGGTGCGCGTGATCTTCGCGCCCATGCGCAGCAGCTCCGCGACGTGCAGGAATCGATCGGGGAAGATCTTCTCCGTCACGACGGAGTTGCCATCGGCGAGCGTGAGGAGCGCGACGAGCTGTGCCTGAAGGTCCGTCGGGAATCCGGGGTGCGGCTGCGTTGTGACTTCGACAGGCTTGATGACGCGGTTGGAAGTCACGCGGACCGTGCGCCGCATCGGATCATCGCTGCTGCCGCGGCTGGGGTCGGATGATCCGCTGGTGATCATGAGCGCGGGCGTGCGGTTGCGGGCCTGAGTGCTGTAGGGTCCACCGTTCGCTGGCGTCGGAGCCAAGGCGGTGACGGGCGCGAAGTTGACTCCCGCGGCCTCCAGCGTGTGCGTCGCGGCCAACAGCGCGTCCATCGGGCAGTTGTCGAGCACAAGATCGCCGTTGGTGATCGCCGCGGCCATCATGAGCGTGCCCGCCTCGATGCGGTCGGGGATGATCGTCCAGTCCGCACCCGAAAGCTCGCGAACGCCATCGATCACGAGGCGCGGCGAGCCAGCACCTTGGATCTGTGCGCCCATCGCGTTGAGCAGGTTGGCCAGATCCACGATCTCCGGCTCGCACGCGGCACACTCGATGATCGTGCGGCCCTGCGCCAGGGTCGCGGCGCAGAGCACGTTGGCCGTGCCCAGCACGGTCGAGCCGAATGGCCCACCAAGGAAGATGGTGGTGCCGCGAAGCCCGCCGGGGGGCGTCCGCGCGATGATGTCGCCGGAGGTCACGGTGATCTGTGCGCCCAGGGCCGCGAGCCCGCGCAGGTGGATGTCAACGGGACGGTCGCCGATAGCGCAGCCGCCGGGGAGTGAGAGCCGCGCGAAGCCGCGCTTGGCGAGCATGGGCCCGAGCGTGCAGATCGAGGCTCGCATCGTGCGGACAATGTCGTAGCGGGCGTGGCTCTGGGAAGGGTCGGTCACCTGAAGCGTGACGACGCCGCTGTCGATGAGGCCGTCGGTCTGGCCCTGGGCCGCGGGATCAAGACGCGAGACGCCCAGCTCGCCGAGCAGCCGCAGCATGTTCTTGATGTCGGCCAGAGTCGGGATGTCGCGAAGCGTGACGGGCGCGTCGGCGAGAAGCGCCACCGCGAGCAGCGGCAGGGCCGCGTTCTTTGAGCCGTTGACGCGCACCCGTCCGTAGAGACGACGACCACCCTCGATGACGAACGTATCCATGTTGCTTGGGTTCCTTCCGCTGTAGTGTGCCGGGTCGTGCCAGCTCGCGAGAGTTCCGTTCTCCGGAGCGAGTGCTTGCTGCTTCCGTGCGGGGTCGAGACTGGCCAGATCGGTGATCGGGACATCGCGTCCGCTCGAGTCCGATCATACATCGGCTCGCGAGCCCTAAACGCCGCACGCGCGGACGATGCGATCCGCAGCAGCCAACCCGCTCCCAACCGCCGACCGGCACACCTCCCTCCCACCCTCACAACCCGCAAGGGCCAAACCCACCAGCGGACTTCACACGCACATGGGCTGGCTTCTCTAAGGCGGAATTGCACCTTTGTGCTGAAGCCCAACGCCGGACACCCGTCACGGGAGCCAATGGCCGCCCGGAGGAGTGAGAGAGGCTGGCGTTGGGTAGGGCGGGCACATCTTTGTAAGGAGGCACGAATGTCGATGAGTCGTTCCAAGTATGTCGCTGCGGGCTTCCTGGTGCTCGCCGCTGGCGCCGCCAGCATGGCCCCGGCAAGTCGCACCTCGGACCCCCACGCCAACCTGCCCGCGACGTTGTCGCTGACAGGCGTCGTTCGAGACTTCCGCGAGCGGTCCATGACCAGCGGTCACCCGGACTTTGAGCGTCAGCCCACCGGCGGCTTCGCCCACTACGTGAACATGGTCAATGACCAGTTGGGCTCCGAGGGCAAGCCGGCCATGCGCGGCACTGCGGGCGGCAACAAGCTCAACGCCAACTTCCGCGACGCTGCGGGCCGTAACCGCATCAACAGTAAGGAGTACATCGCCAGCCGCACCGGCGACGTCAACGGCACGGTCGCTTCCAGCGCGGGCGGGGCCCTGACCAACGCCGCCAACTTCGACCAGTGGTTCCGCGACGTTCCAGGCGTCAACCTCTCGCGTCAGCAGACCTTGACCCTGGTCCGCCAGCCCAACAGCAACGTCTATAGCTTCAACGACCGCACGGACGCGGGCTTTGCAGACCGCGGCGGCTTCTTCCCCATCAATGGTGAGCTCTTCGGCAACTCCAACGGTGGCAACCGCAACTTCCACTTCACCTTCGAACTCGAAACTCAGTTCGTCTACG
>JBBQGR010000120.1:0-7055 GCA_038323185.1 Phycisphaerales bacterium
AGGACTTTCCGTGGTCAACCTCGGTGTACGTGCCGGGATAGTCGAAGATCTCAAACTCTGCCGCGGAGTGCTTGGCGGTTCGCAGGGCCTCGGCCAGCAGAGCCTTGGCTGGCGCCTTGAAGTCAAAGTCCGTGAGGACGAAGGAGCCGGGCTGGATCCGGCGCTCGACCGACCACTCCCAGACGCGCTCGAAGCCGAGCTTGGACTTCTCGTTGCCGTGGTAGCGGATGTTCTCGTACTTCTCGGCGGGCTTGTGGGCCGAGGGGGAGTCGGCCAGGACCATGGTGTGCTTGCCGTTCTCGTGCTGGAAGAAGTAGTAGATGCCGGCGTGCTCGAGGAGCCTGGAGACGAAGTTGAAGGCCGTCTCGCGGTATTGCACGACGTACTCGCGCGGCTCGTACGTTCCCGTCAGCGCCAGCTCAAAGTCGGTGAAGCCGAAGTCCTTGAAGACCTTCTGCACGATCGCGGGGATCGTCATCTCCTGGAAGATGCGGCAGTCCTGCGTGCGCGTCAGGAACCAGAGCCAAGGGACAATGGTCGCGGCGTACTCGTTGCTGCCATCCTTCTGCGGCATGCCACTCTGAGCGAACCGGGCTACGAAGCCGTTGAGATACCTCGGCTCGCCGTCCGCTCGCGTGAGCCGGATCGTGACGTTCTCGCCGACGATCTTGTCAAAGTCGATGTCCTCCGTCTCGCTGCGAATGTCGGCCTGGATGCTGAAGGGGCGGCCAAGCTCCTCTTTGAGCGTGAAGGCGCGGAGGAGCAGGACATCCTCGCCCAGGGGCGAGTTGATGGCGATGGCTCGGTTCTTCTGCGTACGGACTGCCATATCGGTCCCCTTGCTGATCGATCTCGTGCGGCCCGCGCGGGTGGCGCGGGCAGCGTCTGTCTGCTTCCGCCTACGACTTTGTGCCCTTCTTCTTCGCCAGCACGGCCTTGAGCTTGGCCGAATCGCGACTCTCGATCGCGTCCGCGACTGCCTCGTCGCGCTTGGCCTGCTCACGCGCCTCGGCCTCGCGCTTGGCCCTGACCTTTCGCCCCTCGGGCGACTTCACCTTGATCGCGTTCTTCAGGAAGCTGATGCGCCTGGCGAACTTGCTGTCCGACGTCGGAGGCATGTCCGGGGGCGGGTTGTCGACCCAGAAGCTCCGGTCCTGCATCACTTCCAGCATCCCCTCGGGATCGTTGGTCTGTACGAAGCGGCCGATCCGGGCCTTCACCGGCGCGACGTATTGCCCCTCGAACTCAAGGTCCGAGAGGACCCAGCGGATCGAGCTGTCGGCCTTGTCCCAGCCCGCGCCCTTTGGGCCAACGGTCTTTGCGTACGACTTTTTGGCCTTGGACTCGCAGGCCTCCATCGCCTGCTTGAAAATGCTGTTGCTCCCTTTCGCATCCAGCATCGCGCCGCCCTCGCCGAACATCGCCTCGACGTCACCAGATCCATCGGCAGCCTTGAATCCTGCGGAGAACTTCTTCGCGGTCTCGGTATCGAGTCCGGCCTCGACGAGATCGTTCTTGAGGTCGCGTGCGAGGGCCTTCTTCGTGTCCTGCTGGAGATCATGGAGCCCGCCGCGTCCGCCGCCGAGGAACTTGCGTTGCACGCCGCCGCGGCGCAGGAAGAAGGCCGATGTGCCGTCGGCCTGATCGGGATCCATGATGAGAAACTTCGCGAGATCACCCGTGCGCTTCTCGTTCAGCACCTCGCGGGCGTCGGGGACCTTTGGCTTGGCGCGCTCGGTAGCACCATCAAACTCAGCCCCGAACTCACCATCGCCGAAGAGCGCATCGAGATCGAGCGGCTCGTCGTCGCTCTCTGTTCTCGCGCTGCGCGCGGCCCGGGTGCGGGCACGTGCGATGTCCGCCGCGGCTCGCGCCATCGCGAGCCGACGCTCGGCGCGGTGGCCCTCCTCGATCTTGCCGAGGATGCCCGACTCCTCGAAGCGAACGGACTTCCAGATCTCGCCTTCCTCGATGGGCGGATCGAGCGACTCGACATCGACATCGGCGAGGTCGCTGAAGGCCGAGAGAAACGGGTCGTCGATCTCCTCGGGCGCGATCGGATCCTCGTTGACTGCCGACGTGTGCCCATCGTCCCACCCGTCCGTGGCCTTGCGCTTTCGCTCGTTCTTCTCCCATCGCTCCTGGCGCTTGGCCTGCACATCGGGATCATCCACGGCGATGTACGCGGTCTGGATCATCCAGTGTGTGGCGGTGTACCCAACCGCGCTCGTGGACTCGGATGAGATCGTGAGCAGCGTCTGGTCCCAGGGCGCGTACGCAAGGATGGAGCAGGGGCCAGCCTTGCTGAGGTTGGTGCCGATGAGGTTCAGGTGCAGATTCACCCAGCCCACCGCCTCGACGCGTGACATGAAGCCCGCGTCGACGAGCTTCTCGACCTGATCAAGCAACAGGTTGGTGATCGGACGGAGCGTGAAGATGACCGTCGCCGCGAGTCCGGAGATGGGGCTGCTGGAGAGCTGATAGACCGAGACCGTTGAAGGCTCAACGCTCTTCTCGATCGTGTACTTTGCTTCTTCCTTGCGTTTGGCCGCCATCTCCCAACACTCCTGCGCCGTCGAAACCCACCTTCCAACGCGCGAGCGTCAACAACGCACGCCCGCGCCCGCCATGCTCGGCGGCGTTGCCGAAGGTCCTACTCAAACGAGTAATGGAACTCGCTGTCCTTGACACCAACGTGCACCTTCTGGATCGCGCGCCCGTCCATCAGCCGCTCCAGAAGCTCGCGACCGATCGTCGGAAGCATCTGCCTCGTGATGATGGCGTCGATGGCGCGGGCGCCGCTGTCGAGCTCGGTCACGCGGCTGACAATGAGTTCCGAGACGGCGGGGTCGTACGTGAAGGGAACCTTGTGCCCCTCCATCACGCGGTCGCCGATGCGCGAGAGCTGGATCTTGATGATCGAGCGCATCATGTCGTCCGAGATCGGGTAGTACGGCACGATCGCCAGGCGCCCAAGAAGCGCGGGCGGGAAGACCTTCAGCAGCGACTCACGCATCGCGGCAACCAACCCCGCGGGATCGGGCTTGAGCGCCGGATCCTTGCACATCTTCATCACCATGTCCGTGCCCACGTTGCTCGTGAGCAGGATGATGGTGTTTTTGAAGTCGATGTCGACGCCCTCGCTGTCCTTCATGATGCCCTTGTCGAAGACCTGGAAGAAGACCTCATGCACATCGGGGTGCGCCTTCTCCACCTCGTCCAGCAGCAGCACGCTGTACGGACGCCGCCGCACGGCCTCGGTCATCACGCCGCCCTTGCCGTACCCGACGTAACCGGGAGGTGAGCCCATGAGCAGCGAGACCTTGTGGGCCTCCTGATACTCGCTCATGTTGATGGTGATGAGGCCCTGAGCGCCGCCGTAGAGCGCTTCGGCCAGCGCGATGGCAGTCTCGGTCTTGCCCACGCCCGAGGGACCAACCAGCATGAACACACCCACCGGGCGGCCGGGATTGTCGAGCTTCGCACGCGCGACGCGCAGCCGCTCGCCGATGGCCTCCAAGGCGTGGCGCTGGCCGATGACGCGCTTCTCGAGCGTGTCGGCCAGGGTCAGCACCGTGCGCATCTCGTCGCGCACCATGCGGCCCAGCGGGATGCCGGTCCAGTCGGAAACGACCGCCGCGACCGTCTCGGCGTCGACCGATGGACGGATCAAGGGGCTCTCGCCCTGCAGCGTGGTGAGCTCGCCGTCGAGCTTCTTCTGCTCCTCGATGAGGCCGAGTCGCTCGTTCTCTGACAGCGGTGCGACCTGCGGCGCGGGGGCTGCTACGGAAGCGGAGATCGCCGCGGGAATCGCGCCAGCAGCGCCGTTGGCGGGCGCGGCTACGGGCTTGCTCGCGCCGGGCTCGCCGCCGCGGAGCTTGGTGCGGATCTCGAGGATCTTCTGGACCATTGCCTTCTCCTTGGCGAAGTGGTCCTCGAGCTGCTTGAGCCGGTCCTGATCAGAGCCCATGACGGCCATGGCCTCGTCGCGGCGCTTGGAGTGATCGATGCCCGTCACGATCTCGCGATCGATGATCTCGAGCTCGTTCTTCAGGCCCTCGATGCGCTTTCGAAGGTCATCGACCTCGGCGGGGATCGAGTGCTGACCGACCGCGACGCGGGCGCAGGCGGTGTCGATCAGGCTGACGGCCTTGTCGGGCAGCTGCCTTCCCTGGATGTATCGCTTGGAGAGTTTGACGGAGGCTTCGAGCGCTTCGTCCAGCACCTGCACCTTGAAGTGGCGCTCCATGACCTTGGACAGGCCGCGGATCATGAGCAGGCACTTCTTCTCATCGGGCTCATCGACCTTCACGACCTGGAAGCGCCGGCTCATGGCCGGGTCCTTCTCGAAGTGGGCCTTGTACTCGCTCTGCGTCGTCGCGGCGACGGTTCGGAGCGTGCCGCGCGCGAGCGCGGGCTTGAGGAGCTGGGCCGCGTCGCCGGTGCCAGCCGCGCCGCCCGCACCCATCAGCGTGTGGGCCTCGTCGATGAAGAGGATGATGGGCTTGGGGCTGGCCTGCACTTCATCAATGACCTGGCGCAGACGGTTCTCAAACTCGCCCTTCATGCTCGCGCCGGCCTGCAGCAGACCGATGTCGAGCTCGAGCAGGCGCACGTCCTTGAGCTGCGGTGGCACATCACCCGCGACGATGCGCTGCGCGAAGCCCTCGACCACGGCCGTCTTGCCCACGCCCGCCTCGCCCGTCAGGATCGGATTGTTCTGGCGGCGGCGCATCAGGATGTCGATGCACTGGCGGATCTCATCGTCGCGCCCGACGATGGGGTCCTGCTTGCCATCCTTCGCGTTGGCGGTCAGGTCCTTGCAGTACTTCGCGAGCGCCTCCTGCTTGCCGAGCTGCGCGGGAGCCATGGCGCCGCTGGCCTCGCCGGGCCCGCCGCTGATCCCACGGTCCGCCGCGGCGGCGAGGACCGCCTCCGGGCTGCCGTCGGTGATCTTCGCGAACTGCTCGCCGAGCTGGTCGGCGTTGATCTTGTCGAACTGCTTGGAGATCTTGATGAGCTCGGGCTTGAGGCTGGGCGTTGCGACCAGCGCGAAGATCACGTGCCCGGTGCGGATGGCGTTCTCGCCGAACTTGAGGCTGGAGTACGTCCAGGCGCGCTCGACAGACTCGATGAACTTGGCCGACAGGTCCGAGATCGTCGACGAGCCACGCGGCAGCCGATCCAGCGCACCCTGCGTATCCGAAACGAGCTGAGAGACATCGAGGTTGAAGGCCTTGATCAGCCGGTGCAGGTCGGTGTCCTGGGCCTGCATGATCTGGTGGAGCCAGTGGACGAGCTCAACATACGGATTGCCGCGGAGCTTGCAGAAGACGGTCGAGCCCTCGAGGGCTTTGTAGCCCACGCTGTTGAACTTGCCGAAGAGTGCCGCACGAGAAATGTCCGCCATCGCCTTGGCTCCCTGCTGTGTGCTGAAGGCGGCGGAGCTTGCTCCCGGCGCCGTGTGTATCAAACTTCCAACCCGTTGCGGGCTGCTGCCGCCCCATCAGACTCTACCGCAATTCGGCCCGAATGCGAGGCGAAACCGCCCACGCCACCCGCGTTCAGTGCTTGCTTCGAAGAAGAAGGTCGGACCGGTCCGACGCGCTCTCACCGCTCATCATCCATGTGGTCCAGCCAAGCCGAGCCCCGACGTCCTTCTTGGGATTGCCACCGAGCTTGGCGGGCTTGACGTCCTGCTTGCGAAGCGTGATAAGAACCTCCCATGCGAGCTGGTCGCCGATGTAGTTGCGGATCCATGACTCCGCCCGGCGCTGCCCGACCGAGCCGGGCAGGAAGCGGATGTAGTGGGCCAGGTCCATGGGGCCCACGCGCACGCGGAACTTGCCCTGGACGTCAAAGACGCTCTTGCCCGCGACCGCACACCCGCCGGAATGCGTGCCGAGCGTGAAGGGGGCGTGATCGGCCCCCGGCTGCTTCGACGCGGGCCCGCCGCCCAGGCAGCAGTGGTAAGTCTCGGGGAGCCGGATCCATTGGCCAACGAACTCGTCAACCAGGGTCGGGACGCCGAAGAACTTGGAGATGATGCCGCGGAGTCCTTCCGGCCCGCGCGTCGCGGCCGACAACCGCCCAGCGAAGTGGAGCTTCGCGACGTCGGGAACCGCGTCGCGATGGCGGACCGTGTCCATCCCCAGACCAAAGAGCGAGCCGAGATAGACCGCGTAGCGATCACGATCGTTCGAGAGGATCTGGTTGCGTTGCAGCTCGTGCATGCCGGTGCCGTCGGGGACGGGCATCCAGCGATCAAAGCTCGCGGGCATCGAGCACGCGGCCCATGCGCGATAGTGCAGGCTGATGAGGCGATGATTGAAAACGTCCATGAACCGCGAGAAGGTGCGGTCCTTGTGGTGCAGCTCGCGCTGGTAGGCGTGCTCGGTCAGGTGCAGCGGCAGTGGCCCGTGCGGCCCGAGCATGCCCATGAACTGCACGAAGAGTCGCGCGGGAACCACGGCGGTCGGGAACGAAAAATCGCTGACATGGTTGGGCGGGAAGGCCATGTTGGGCTTCTGGCAGAAGCGCAGCGGGTCTTCGATGGAGCGGTTGGAAAACCCAAAGCCCGGCTTGTCCGGATGGAGTGCCTCGATGCGCCGAACCAGCGCGAAGAAGTCAAAGCCCCAGGGCTCGGTGTTGAGCTGATCAAAGAGCGTCTCCCGCTCGCGCGGGTCGATGCGGCGGCCCGTGACCGAGCGGCCCTCGTGCTCGAAGGCTCCATCGGCATCGGGCAGCGCAGCGACACCGGTGGCGGCGGCGAGCGCGGTGCCGTTCGTGGCGGGCGTGCCATGCGTGTCACGCGTGTCACGCGTGTCACGCGCCAGTGCATCAGAACCTGGAGCGCCGCCTAGAGGACGGGGCGCTGGCCGACCTTCGCTGGCCATCGCATCACCTCCCCGCGGTCCGCGGACTTGACGACAGTCTCGGTGAATGAGTTCATCGAGACGTACCGGGCAAAGAACTGATCGAGCACGGAGCCAAGCAGCGAGATGCCCGTGCCCTCAAAGAGTGCCTCATCGAGTGTCAGCGTGACCTCGAGCCCG
>JBBQGR010000121.1:0-7032 GCA_038323185.1 Phycisphaerales bacterium
GGAACTCGCGTTGTGGAGAGTTTCTGCGGCGTGGCCCCGGGGGCCTGACCGACCAGCGGTTTCGATGGGGAGGATGAATGTCGATCCAGAACAGGCTCGTGTACTGGTGGGTTGATGAGCCCACGAATCGCTCGGCGGTCGCTTCGAGGGTTCTTGAGCTCTGCGAGGTGGTACTTTCATTTTCGGTTCGGGAGAGGATGCTGCCCGATACTCCGGTCCGAGTCACGGACTCGGGCGTCGCGCTAGACGAGGCGTATCTAGAGATTGCGTCGGAAACGGGCACGGGGTACACACGGCATGCTCGTTTGGGGAACAGCGAAGTCGTTGCGGTCGTGCGTCGTTCGCCTGTTGTGGAGATCGACATGATCCATGGAGCGCGCGTTGCCTTGATTGAGCGCGAGCAGCGTGCGCTGCCGGCTGAGACCTTTCTCGATACCTAAAGCTCCACCCCGACGCTCTCGCTTGGTCCGCGCGACATCTGGGAGTGGTCGATGGAGGCGGGAAATCCGCCGCCGGTACTCTACTACGGGCGGGCTGCGGTGAGTCTGTCGCTCAACGGCTCCGGCTCGCCTGACATGCACCCGCCGGAGTTCTGGGAACTGATCGTGAACCTCCCGGAGATCAAGAAGCTCCGAGCGGAGCTGGACGCGATCTTTGGGGAGTCCAAGGCTGTGTATATGGTGAACAGTTGAAGGGGAGGTACACAGCGACCGGGAGACAGCGTAACTCAGCGACAAACAGATCGACTTCTGAATTCCGTAGCCTCTATGTCCCTGAGTCCCTCGCCTCTACACGACGCTCACTCCTCATCAAACCCGCCCTCGACGAGCTTCTTGAGGGCCTGGGCTGCTGCCGCCGCGTCGGGGCCTTCGGCGGTGATTTCGAGCTGGCTGCCCTGGCCAGCGGCGAGCATCATCATCTGCATGATGCTCTTGCCGTCGACGATGGTGTCCTCGCGCCGGACCTTGATGGAGCTTGCGAAGGCCGCCGCGGCGTCAACGAACGACATCGCCGGCCGGGCGTGGAGCCCCAGCCGATTCACGACGGTTGCGGTGATGACGACACGGTCGGACATGGGTGCTGACTGGTAGCCGCGGCGGACTTCCCGAACTTGAAGGCCCTTGCTTGATGGACCAGGACTCGATTCGACCCGATTTTCCCGAACTTGGGTTCCCAGCTATCTCGAAAGGCCCATCCGGTCGGCCTCGTCTATCAGCACCGAGACTTCCTCGGTGGTCGTTGCCGAGCGAAGAACTCGACGGAAGGTGTCCTTGCCAAGATTTCGGAAGATGACTTCCATCGCGAGAAGATGGTCCTCGGCTCGCTCTTCTGGGCTGAGCAGGAGGACGACGGAGTAGACGGGCTGCTTGTCGATGGAGGCGAAGTCGACGCCGCGCTGCGAGATGCCGATTGCCGCGGCCATGTTCGCGAGTCCCGGATGCTTGGCGTGTGGGACCGCGACGCCGCGCCCCACGCCGGTTGTCCCCTTGCGCTCGCGGTCGAGGACCTTCTTGACGAGGTCGGCCTTGGCCTCTGGCGGCACGGCACCCGAAGCGACGAGGGCGGAGAGAAGCTCCTCGACCACCCCGGCTCGATCGGCCGAGGCCAGGGCAGGCACGATTGCCCCGTCGGCCACGATGTCCCTGAGCTTCAGCACGTCGCTTCTCCGCATCCCCACCGGGCAATTGCCCTGTCTCGACCCGGACCTGACCCAAATCCCTAGACGCTCGGCCCTCGGTTAGCGCTTCGGGTCTTTCAGCCGCTCCTTGAAGTCGCGAAGCTGACGTTCACCCTTCTCGACGACGAGGTCAATCGCGGCGTAGGGGTCCTTCCCGGTCGCGTGCGAGACGAAATCCTTGTGCTTCTCAACGTCCAGAACCAGCTCGGCTTCGTAGTCGGTCGTGTGCGTGTGGCTCTTTGGAGAGACGGCCACCGTGATGGCCTGCACACCGTCAAAGTACTTGGGCAACTTCGAAACCTTGGCCGTCGCGTACTCGCGCATGGCGTCGGTCATCTCAACTCCACGGCCGATCACGTCAATCCGCATGCAGCCTCCTTGCGGCGTTTGTCTACCCAGAACTACCGATCCCGATACCACCCCACCACAAGCCGAAGCGTACACGTCGCGGGCCGAACGCGAACTTCGGTACTATCAAAATACAAACGATTTTGATCGCCAGATTTGGGCCAAGACGACAGCACGGGACGCCCGCTCGGCGAGGCCCCGTGACCGACATGGCCGCCAGGCCATCGGGTTCAAGGGAGGGAAAATGGGCCAGGGCAGACTCGAACTGCCGACCTCACCCTTATCAGGGGTGCGCTCTACCAACTGAGCTACTAGCCCGACGCACGAACTCGACCAAGTCCCCCCCGCACAGCGGCATTCCTCACCAGACCGCCGCGCCCAATCCAGATCGGTCGTTCTGGGTAGGGCCATAACTATACCCGTCTTCCGCGCGATTGTGAACCTCGAACACAATCAAGTCGGCGGATCGCCTTGGACAGCCTTCGGGCCCCCGGCGGGCGGCGGAACCGACGCGGTGTGAGCCCGGCGTCCGAGCGGGATCCCAAGCAGCCCGCTCATCGCGAGCAGCGAGGCGACGACAACGAAGCACCACGCCATCGCGGTGGCTTTGCTCCCTGTCTGCTGGGTCAGTGTTCCGAGCATCCATTGAACAAGTGGCGGGCCGCACGCCGCGAGCGACCAGGCGCCGCCCATCATGAGTCCCGACGCGAGGCTTGTGCGATGAGGGAGGAGTCGCTGCGCCATCGTGATGGTCAGCGGCATGACGCCCGCGTATCCGACGCCCGCGAGAAATGCGACGATCGCCGCGCCGACGACGCCCAGGCCGATGTTCGCGGGGCCGTTGCCGCCGTCGGAGGGCGCGAGGACCGGGAAGAGCAGGATCGCGACACTACCAATCAGCGGCAACGCAATCAGCACCACGCGCTCGAGGCGCTGCGGAATCAGGAGCCCCATGAGCAGGCCCGAGACGCCCATGCCGCCCGCCATGACGGCTTGCAGCGATCCGTTGATCTTGCTCGCCTCGGTGCGCAGGACCTGATCGAGCACGGTCGCGCCCGCGCGGTCCAGCGCGACGAGCTCGGACCAGCGGATCAGCAGCGTTGCGAGCATCATGTTGACGATGAAGCGCAGCGCGTTGGCGCTGTAGAGGAGCCAGACATCGCGCCATCGCGACGAGCGCTCGGCGGCGCTCAGGGCGGCGTGTTCTGCATGGGCACTGCGGGAGCGATGCGCTACGCCGTGTACGCCCCACATGAGCGCGATGATGAACGGCACGCTCAGCGGCAGCATCCAGATCAGCGCCTCTACGCCCATGTGCTTGACATACTGCGGCACCAGGACCGCGCCCATCACGCCGCCCGCCAGCCCCGCGGCGTAGAACGTCGAGATCGCCCTTGCCCTGCGCAATCCGCCGAGCTGGCCCGCGCCGGCGGCGCCGACAGGATGGAACGCGCCGATGCCCGCCGCCGCGATGATCTGCAGGATGAGCAACTGCTCAAAGCTCTGCGCGTAACCAATTAGGCCGACGCAGACCGCCGCGGCCAGAAAGCCGACGGTGCCGAGCCACCGCGTGTCGAACCGATCGCTCACGAGCGCGACGACGGGCTGGATCAGGCCGCTCGAGACCGAGCCGGACGCGATCAGCAGCGCGCCCTGCGAGGGCGACATCGAGAGGCGGCCCTCGAGCACCGAGAGGATCGGGATGACAACGGCGGAGAGGAGATCAACGACGAGATGCGCCGCGACCACGCACGCGAGCCGCGCCGTTGTATGCGAAGGAAGGTGCGATAGGCCCGGCGCGCCGGATGTGGCAGGGTTGGACATGGAAACTCAGTCAGTCCGCGGCACGCCCGCATTCGGGGCGAGCGTAGCAGACGACGGTCGGTTGTGAGTCTTTGAGTGGAAGATCTAGATCCCGTAGACCTGCTGGGCCTTCTTGGTCAGGTGGCGCATGAGGGGCTCGGAGGAGAGGGGCTTGCCCGTGGAGATTTCGCACAGGCGCGTCGCGGAGTAGCGCCTTGCGTGCGTGTGGATGTGGGTGTTGAGCCACCTCTTGAGATCAGCGAAGTTGCCCTTGGCGATCTGCTTATTGAGATCGGGGAGCTGCTCGAGAATCGTCTCCCACAGCTGCGCGGCGTAGAGGTTGCCGAGCGTGTACGTGGGGAAGTATCCGAGCAGGCCGAAGGACCAGTGGACGTCCTGCAGGCAACCGCGCCGGTCGTCTGGGACCTTGATGCCGAGGTAGTCCTTGTACTTCTCGTTCCAGACGGCGGGGAGGTCCTTGACCTTGATGCCGCCGCCGAAGAAGGCGCGCTCGATCTCGAAGCGGATCATGACGTGCAGGTTGTACGTCCCCTCATCGGCCTCGACGCGGATGAGGCTGGGCTGCACGGTGTTGACGGCAGCGTAGAAGTCCTTCTCATCGAACTTGGCAAGCGACTTACCGAAGAACTTCTTGCTCTTGGGGAGGGCCCACTTCCAGAAGGGCTTGGAGCGCCCGACGAAGTTCTCCCACATGCGGCTCTGGCTCTCATGGATGCCCAGCGAGACTGCGTCGGCCAGCGGCGTGCCGAAGAGGTGGCCCATCTTGGGCAGGCCCTGCTCATAGATGCCGTGGCCAGCCTCGTGCATCGTGCCGTAGAGGGCGTCGGTGAACTTCTCGTCGCGGTAGCGCGTGGTGAGGCGGGTGTCGCCGGGGGCAAAGCCCGAGCAGAAGGGATGCGTCGTGGTGTCAAGGCGGCCAGCCTCAAGGTCAAAGCCGATGTGCTTAAGAACATAGAGGCCGAAGGCGTGCTGGGCCGCGGGGTCGATCTTGACCTCGAGGCACTTGGTGTTGACCTTCACCTTGCTGGCCTTGACGGCCTTCATGAGGGTCGTGAGCTGGGCCCGCAGCGGCGTGAAGATCGCCTCGATCTCGCGGGCCGTGATGCCGGGCTCATACTCATTGAGGAGCGCGTCGTAGAGCTCGCCTCCGGCCGGGGTGCCGTAGCACTCGGCCTTGCGGCGCGTCAGCGTCATCATCTTCTCGAGGGCGGGGGCGAAGAGAGCAAAGTCGCTCTTCTCTCGCGCCTTCTTCCAGACTTCCTGCGACTCGCTGGCAACCTTGGCCAGTTCTGAGACGAGCTCGGCCGGGAGCTTGGTGGCGAGGTCGTAGTCGCGACGGATCTCGCGGATGTTCGCCGCGGCGGGGCTGTCGTGGTCAGAGGTGAGGCTCTTGTCGGACTCGCAGGTGGCCAGGAGCTCGCCGATCTTCGGGCTTGTCTTGCGCTCGTGCACAAGTCCGGCGACGAGGGCCTGCTGCTCGGCGCGAGCGGCGCCGGCGGCGTGGGGCATGTACGTCTCTTGGTCCCAGTTGAGGAGCTGTTGCACCGAGCCGAGTGTGGCGGCCTCGCGAAGTGCCTTGATGAGCGCGGCGTAGGTCGGATTGATGAGCTGGGACGCGGCAGCGGAAGAAGTGGGAGCGGGCATGGGTGTCTCCGGGTAAGAGGCAACTGTAACCGGGCCAAAGCTCGGAAATGAGACCCCAGCGGTTAAGAAAGCGGGCCAGATGGGCCAGAAAGGGCAAAAGGCGGCATCAAAGCCGGGCCTTGTAAGGCCGAGAATGTGGGTGAAAATCGCGAATCTTGAGGTAGCTGCAGAGATCCGCGTGATTGGTTGGCGTGAACTTCGTTCAAGCTGGTATGGTGTTATCAACAGATCAGTACTCAGGAACCTTTGGGGCGTTGGGCTGGGCTTCGTCGGTTACTTCCTGGGGAGGGCGTGGAACCGGCGATGTTCAGAGAAGGTGGGCTACGCCAGCACCGATGCCTAGGCCGCGGCTTGCGGCAGGATACTTGCCAGTGAGAGATGCACAGCCACCATCACCCGCTCCGTACTCAGCGACGCGCACGACAACGCGCTTGCTGGACGCCCTCGCCCAGCCTGACAACCAGCCGGTCTGGACCGTGCTCGACGCGCGGTACCGGCCCGTCATCGCGGCCCTGACGCGACGCATCGGGCTCTCGGACGTTGACGCGGAGGAGGCCGCCCAGCAGACCCTGACCGAGTTTGTTCGCGCCTTCGGCGAGGGGCGATACGACCGATGCAAGGGGCGTTTGTCCTCGTGGATTCTCGGAATCGCCCACAACACCGCCCTCCGCATGCTGAGGCAACGCAAATCCGGACCTGCGGTCGGATCGACGGCGGTAGCGGCCGCAGTAGATGCAGCGGCGGGAAGCCCGATTGATGAGGCTTCGCTCCGGACGATCTGGACCGACGAGCGCGATCGGACGATCCTTGCGCAGGCGATGGTCGTACTGAGGACCGAGCGTGATGTGGATGAGCGGACCGTAAACGCGTTTGAGCTGGTCGCGATCCGGGGCGTGCCCGTCCAGGCCGCGGCGGCGCAGTGCGGCATGAGCGAGTCGCAGATCTACGTCGCCAAGAGCCGCGTGCTCAAGCAACTCAAGGAAATCGTGGCGGAACTGACCAAGGCGTTTGAAGAGGATGAGTGAGCGGAAGACGAAGTGATCAACTGGTTGAGTGGTCAAATGATCAAGTAAAAGACAAAGTAAGGAAGACCGAAGGCACTCGACCACTCGACCACTCTGCCACTCTGCCACCCAACCACTAAACCACTTTACCGCCCTCAGGAGCCTGATTGGATCGTGACGAGGCCAACGTGAGCGATCATTGCCCGCACCTGTCCGCGATTCTCGCGGTGGCGGCTGGTGAGATTTCGCCCGAGGTCACGCACCATGCCGAGACATGCGAGCGGTGTGCCGCGATGCTGCGCGAGGCTCAGGAGGAGGTCGCCTTCGAGCGGCGCGTGCGCGATCTGGCGTCGGGAGGCAAGGGTCCCAATGGCACGCCGACGATCCCGGGTTATCGCTCCTTCGCGGTGGTGAGCGCGGGCGGGCAGGGCGTGGTCTATCGCGCCGTGCAGGAGTCCACGCAGCGCGAGGTCGCAATCAAGATGCTGGTCTCTGGTCGCGGCGCGACGATGCGCCAGCGGCTGAGGGCCGAGC
>JBBQGR010000122.1:0-6979 GCA_038323185.1 Phycisphaerales bacterium
GGGCCATCGCCAAACTGGCATATCTGCTCCAGCGTCAGGCCCTCCCGCGGCACGCAGTTCCACGCCGCCCACAACTGCCCCATCTTCGTCGGCATCGCCGCGCTCATCAGCACCGACGCGACTCGGATCGACTCGGCGCACTGGTACAAGATGTGCCCGAGGCCTTCCTTGCTCGCTTCACCCTTTTCGACCTGCTTCGCGATCGTAAAGGGTCGCGTGAGGTTGATGAAGATGTCGACCTGGCGAATAAGGTTAGTCGCCTGCCCCAGCGCGCCAGCCAGATCAAACGTCGCGAGCGACGCCTGAACGCCCGCCGCGCTCTCTCGCGTCAGCGTTGGCCAGTCAAACCGGCGCACGACCGAATCCGTCTCGACGATCTCCCTTACAAACGCGCCACCATGATCCGGCAACACGCCGCCAAAGTACTTGTCCACCATGTTGCCAACGCGGCTGGCGCAGTTGCCGATGCCATTGGCAAGATCCGAGTTGTAGCTCTCGACAAACTTCGCGTGGCTGAAGTCCGCATCGGTGCCCGATAGCGGCCCCTGCGTTGCGAGGAACCAGCGCAGGCTATCAACGCCGAAGGCGTTCGAGTACGCCGCGAGCGTGTCGATGTCGATGAAGTTGCCCAGGCTCTTGGACATCTTCTCGCCGTTGCTGATCCACCACCCGTGCCCAAAGACCGTGCCGGGAAGCCCGACCCACCCGAACTCCGGATCGCTCTCGCGCAGGGCCATCAGCAGCGCGGGCCAGATCACCGCATGGAACCACAGGATGTCCTTGCCGATCAGGTGCACGCTCGCGGGCCAGAAGCGCCGGCGCTCGGGCGTATCAACCACCGTCAGATAGTTGAAGAGCGCATCGATCCACACATAGACGCGGTTGGCCTCATCACCGGGAATCCGGATCCCCCACTGCGTCGCGGGATCGCTCGTGACCGGGCGCGAGACCGGCACATCATTGAGCCCGAGCCGAAGTCGCCCCAGCACTTCCTGCCGGCGCGCATCGGGCAGCACAAACTCCGGTTGAGCCGCGTTGTGCTCCTCGAGGGCCTTCTGATATCCACTCAACCGAAAGAAGTAGCAGGGTTCGGTCCGCTTCACCAGCGGCTTCTTCGAGACCGCGCTCTTGTAGTCCTGCTCGCGCGCAGCGTTCTCGGGAACGTACTCCTCCTGACCCTCGTCGTACCACCCGGTGTAGTCGCCGCGGTAGATCGCGCCACTTTTGAGCATCGCCGCGATGTACTGGGGCACGCGATCCTTGTGCCGCGGCTGCGTCGTACGGATGAAATCATCGCTCACGATCCCCATGAGCGCAAAGGCCAGCTTGAACGCCTCGGCGTTCTCATCGGCCCACTCCTGCGGCGTGCGCCCTTGCGCCGCCGCGCTCGTCACGACCTTGTCGGCGTGCTCATCGGTCCCGGTGAGAAAGAAGACCTCTCGCGGCGTTCCGCCCGGTGCCAGCTCCCCACGCACCAGCCGCTGGAAACGCGACATCACGTCGGCCAGCGCCGTGGTGTAGCAGTGCCCGATGTGAGGCTTGTCGTTGACGTAGTAGATGGGCGTGGTCAGGTAGTAGCTGCTCATGTCCGTTATCGTACACGGGCCGCCCAACGGCCCCGATAACGATCCCCCAAACCCCGCCGCCGCCGAACCCTGGGCCACGGCCACCCATACGATGATCATCAGACCCCTGCAAAGCCCACGAAGCACGGAGGCAACGCAATGACCACGCAGCAGAACCGCAATCTCGCTCACTCCATCCGCCTCGCGCTTCTCGCGGGCGCGGCGGGCCTGACCATTGCCAGCGCGGCCCTCGCTCAGAATGTCCTCGAGCGCGACCTGCGCGTGCCAAACCGCTTCCAGCAGTCCCCGCCCGCCGCGGGTGCCCGCGGCAATCTGGCCGACGAACTGCGCATGCGCAACGCCCTCGTCACCGGCAACGTCGGCGGCGGTCGCTCTCTCCAGATCTCCCGGCCCTACCTCGACTCCGGCGACCTCAAGACCCAGCTCGGCACCGACGACCTCTTCTCTTTCCGACGCGACTCCTTCTCCGCGAGTGCGCTGGGCATCCGCGGCACCGACTCGATCCAATATCAGAACACCTTCTCTACCGGCGGCCTCGGACTGGTCCCGCGCTCAGGCTTCTCAAGCACCGCTCGCGCGGGCTCGGCGATGATCGCCCCCACGCGCTTTGGTGAGCCGATCCCCGGCAACGCATCCCGCCGCGCCGAGGACGACAACGCCTCAACCTTCGGCACACTCCGTTCGACCTCCTCCTTCACGTCCACACAATCCCTCTCCCCCACCGCCATCGGATACCGGCGCACGCCAGACGGCCTCGACCGCGTCACCGCCTCGACACTCATGGGCGTGCGCATGCAGGCCACGGGCTTGGGCGGACCGCGCAGCCGATTCGCCGAGGATCGCTCCGGCCAGCTCATCGCGGATGTGGGTATCAACCCCGGGAATCGGACACCAACCGCGTACGACGAGCTCCGAGGCCGTCTCGACACGGCCTTCGCCGCGCAGCGCATCGACACGCGCGTCGACACACGCGTGGGTCCCGGCACGCCCACCACTCCAGACACGGGCACGGATCTCCTCCGGCCAACCGGCACCACGCCGACCGGCACCACTCCCGACAACGCCTCCCCCGATGCTCTCCGCCAGCCCAGTGCGCCGGCGTGGGAAGCGCCGGTGGATCGCCTGCGCCAGCGCCTCTCGATGCTCACCGCAACCGGCGCTGCCTCGGGCGCGACCGCACGCGCCTTCAACGAAGCCGCGATGCCGATGGAGGGCGACACGATCCGCGCCATCCGCGAGGCCGGAGGCATGGCCGACACGCTCCTCGTGGGCGAGGTCGAGCCCGGCGACTTCTTCGGCGAGTACATCCTCGCCGGACAGGAAGCGATGGCCGCAGGACGCTACTTCGATGCAGAAGAGCGCTTCGTCCGCGCCCTGGGCATCCGCTCTGATGATGTCACGGCTCAGGTCGGGCGCGCCCACGCACAGCTCGGTGCTGGCCTCTTCGTCTCCGCGGCGATGAACCTCCGCCAGCTCTATGAGAAGCACCCCGAGCTCCTCGGCGTGCGCTTTACTGGCGTTGCGATCCCGCCCGCGCCGCGACTGGGCTCACTCGTCACCGACCTTCGCGCCTCCATCAAGCGCCAGGCCGAGCTTAGCCTCTCGCCGCCGGAGGATGCCTCGCTCCTCCTGACCTACGTCGGGCGCTTGCTCGATGATCCGGACATCATGCGCGAGGGCCTCGCGGCACTCCGCAGCGCCAGCGATGGCGCCCGCAAGGACGCGATCCCCGACCTCCTCGAATCCCTCTGGCTCACGCCGCAGGGCGCCCAGCCCGCCCCCACACCCGCACCATCCGAGGAACCCTCGAAGTGACCAGCCCGACGAACGCATCCCCAACTGGCTCACCCGGCGCTGCAATGCGGCCCGAGGACGCGCGCCCGGAAATGGACGCTGGCCAGGGGCCACGCTCGATCACCGAGTTCCTGAGCGACGGCTCGCTCGCGGCGTTCTGCGCCGAGCTCTCGCGCTTCTCCGGCCTGCCCATCGAGCTCCACGACGACCAGGGCCAGCGCATCGTCCAACGCGTGGGTGAGGGCGGAAACACATGGGCCGTCGCACCGGCGAATGTCTCCGAAGGTGAAGGCTCGACGCGCGTGCCGCTGACGCTGGGCGGGCGCGAGATCGGCTCGCTCGTTCTTGGCAGCGGGAATCCGCCCGCGCAGCCCCCGGGCAGCCCTGATCGGCGCGAGCGACTCATCGCCACCCTCACCCTGCTCGCGCAGACCGCCAGCGACATCTGCCAGCACGAGGCCGAGCTGCGCCACGCCATGCGCGAGGTCGGTGCGCTCTCACGCATGGCCTCGCTCCTTGTGCGAGCCGCCGGTCCCGAGCGCGTGCTCGACGTCGTGCTCGACCTGGCGCTCGATGTCCTGGGCATGGACGCGGGCTCGGTCGTCCTCTTCAAGACCGACGGCGACAGCCCCGCCTCCGCAGAGTTCGAAGAAGACCTCACGCTCAAGGCCAGCCGCAACCTGAGCCAGGACTGGCTCGAGTCGCCGCTCCCACTCTCGAAGGATCGCGTCTTCGACAAGCTCGCGGCCCAGGGCCGTCTCGTCGTCGTCGAGGACATCGCCGCCGATGATCGCGTGCTGATCGCAGACCGCGCCGCGCAGGAGGGCCTGGGCAGCGCGCTCCACGCGGGACTCATGTTCAAGAACAGGCCTCAGGGCGTGATCCGCCTCTACGGCAGGAAGCCGCGCCGCTTCGAGGAAAACGAGAAGCGCCTGCTCGCATCGCTCGCGCACCAGGCCGCCGTCGCGCTCGAGCAATCGCGCCTCATGAAGTTCGAACAGGAAGAGGCCCGCGTGCAGCGCCAGCTCCAGCTCGCGGCGGATGTCCAGCGCCGGATGCTGCCCCGCGGCGCGCCCTCCGCACCGCGCCTCGATCTCGCCGCGCGATACGTCCCCAGCTTCGAGCTCGGTGGCGACTTTTACGACTTCATCGAGCTCAACGGGCACGTGGGCATCGTCGTCGGCGACGTGGTTGGCAAAGGAATCGCCGCGGCCCTCTTCATGGCCGCCGTGCGTGCCAGCCTCCGCGCTCACGCGCAGCAGGTCTATGACCTTGACGAAGTCGTCGCGCGAGTGAACACGGCCCTCTGCCGCGACACACGCGACAACGAGTTCGCGAGCCTCTGGTACGGCGTCATCGATCCCGCCAAACTCCGCCTCACCTACTGCTCCGCCGGGCACGAACCCACCATCATCGTCCGCGTGCCCAAGCACAGAGCACCAAGCAACGCCGACGTTGATGAGCTCTCCGTCGGCGGCATGGTCGTCGGCATCGATCCCAGCCAGCGCTACCAGCGCGCCGTCTTCGACCTCCAGCCGCGCGACGTCCTCGTCGCATACACCGACGGCGTCACCGATGCCGCCAACTTCGATGGAAACCGCTTCGGTCGCAAGCGAATCAAGGAATCAATCCTGAAAGCAGTGACAGAGAACGCGAGCGCTAGCTCGGCAGAGATCGTCGAGCGCTTGCTCTGGGAAATCCGCCAGTTCGCGGGCCTCTCGCCACGCCAGGACGATCGCTCAATCGTCGTCGTGCGGGTCCTCGAAGCGTGAGTAAGTGACGAAGTGATCGTGTGATCGTGTGATCGTGTGATCGTGTGATCGTGTGATCGTGTGATCAAAGCATCGCAACAGCGATCCGCTGTACACTCCAAACCTCCCGCGCGTCACTTCCCAGACGGCGAAGCCGTCATGGTGATCAGCCGGGGATCGCCGCAAACGCGCCATCCCCGGAGATGTACCGCTGACCACCCGCACCACGGCGTGATGCACGTAGGTTCACGCCGCCACGACCCGGCTCTTGACCCCTGCCGCTCCGCGGCGAAGATCGCGCCAGATCGCGATGCGTTGCTTCATCATTCGGCCCCGGGCATGGCATCTCAGGAACAGGATCGTGGCAGAAGCAAGTCGTCCTCGATATCAAACTCTTGCGATCATCGCGCAGTGACGTGTCCATCTGCCGCGATCACTCGCGCGTTGGCGAACCATCGTGGTCCTTGTCACCGCCGCCACGAAGCAGCTCATCGCACGCGCGCACCACATCATCAAACCCAATCCGTCCGATCGAGCACCGCTCCGGATGATCGTTCGCGAGCTGGTCCTCGGGCAGCGTCGGATCCGCAAGGATCAACGCCTCGCCAGCACGCGTGGGGATCGTCGTCCAGCGATGATCGGTCGGCCCAAAGAGCGAAACCAGCGGCACGCTCATCGCCGCGGCGATGTGCCGCGGGCCGGTGTCGTTGGTCACCATGATCGCCGCCCGCGCCACGACGCCCTTGAGCGCGCCCAGCGTGATGCCCATCGCACTCAGCCGGATCGGGTGTGTCGATTCGCACGCCGCGGCGATCGCGTCCACCAGCGTTGCCTCGCCCGGCGAGCCGTTGATCACGATCGCGAGCCCATGACGCCGATGCAGATGTTCCGCGAGCGCGGCGAAGCGATCCATCGGCCAGCGCTTGGCCTCGTTGTTGCCGCCGGGGTTCAGAATCGCGAAGCGCCGGCTCGGCCCGATCCCACCACGCTCGAAGATCGCGTCCGCCGCGGCCTGCTGCGACGCGGTAACTCCAAGCTCAAGAAACGCGCGGAACGGACGCACCGCAAGCGGGCGAGCGTCCATCACTTCCCGAATTGTCCCCTCGCTCGCAGGCGCAAGCAGGAATCGCTCCGCGAGCGCGTGGTAGTAATCGACCGCGGGCACCGGCGCAAACGAGCCGTCCGCCCTCAGCGGCGCCGCCATGCCGTGCGACAGCAGCAGCCCGCGCGCGTCGCGGTCGTACCCGATGCGGCGCGGGATCCCCGCGATGCGCACCATCAGCGCCGTCGAGAACGAGTTGGTAAAGAGGATCGCCGTGTCGTACCGCCGCGGCCGCACCTTCGCGGCGACAAACTTCGGCCCCATGATTCCGCTCGCCCGCGCGACGTGCACCTCATCAAAGAAGCCGCAGCCATCAAGCAGCTCATCAATCCCGGGCCGCGCTAGCGCACCGATGAACACACCCGGCAGCGCCGCGCGAATCATCCGCAGCGTCGGTGTAGCCATCGCCGCATCTCCCACCCAGCTCGGCAGGACGATCAGCAGTCGAAGCGGTCGTGGTGGAAGGGGCATGTGAAAAGCGAAAAGCGGAAAAGCGAAAAGCGAAAATGCGGAGAAGAGACTTGAATACGCAGGAAGGACACGGAGAGCCACGAAGAGATGCGGAAAGAAGGCACTGGGGACTTGAGACTTGGCACTAGGTCCAGAGAAAGGCAGAACGCAAAGAAGCCGGAAGAGCGCATAAGCGCGGAAGCTTCGAGATTCAAAGTCGGCACGCAGCCTTCAAGACGCAAGAAATTCTGTTTGACCACTTGACCACTTGACCACTTGACCACTCGACCACTCAG